>CP151671.1 GCA_038400315.1 Isosphaeraceae bacterium EP7 | reverse complement strand
CCGCGGGCCCTCCCCTTGCCCCGTAGCATCGGCATCGGGCCCTCGGGCCTTGAGCCTCGCGGGCCCGTGGGCCGTCGATCTCGCAAGCCCGCGGGCCTGCGGGCTATAAAGTCCACGAGCCTTCAGGCTCTTGAATCTATGAATCCGTGGGCTTACGGGCCTTCAAACCTTCGATCTCTAGGGTCCCTAATCTTTCGGGCTCGAAGACCTTTGATTTCGCGAGCCTCAAGAGTTTTCGACCCCTGGAGCCTGTGGGCCCATGATGCTGCAGGCTCCGAAGCTCAGGGGCCTTCGACCTCGCGGACTTACGAGCCCGTGGTTTCTTAGGTCCACGAACTCGTTGCATCACGGGCCCTAAAGCCCATAATCCTGCGGGCCCGCGATGCAACGAGCCTCGGAGCCCGCAACCCCACGACCTCACGGGCCTCCGGGCCCTCGGGCCCTCAACTTCCAGGTCCCATGATCCTGCGGGCCCCGGGGGCGCCTCCTCATCTCGGACCGTGGTGGTGACCGGGACGACCAGCCGGCGGGGCAGGGGGGGCGACCGCTTGACTACCCTGGAGTCGTCGGCGGTGCCGAACACACCGAACCAAGGCGAACTGAACGATGGGCCCCAACCGGAGCTACTGATTCCGTCCGGGGCTTTTCAGGTTCTACCGAGTTTGTCCCCCCGTTGAACGCGAGGGCGTGCATAACCTCCGCGTGCGTGCGGCCATCGTCGGCTCATCGACCCCGGTCCGCCTCGTCGTCGATCCGCAGCTGCCCCGCCCAGCATTCCAGCCGCGAGGCGAATTCGGCACACCGGGCCGCCACTGCGTGACGGAGGGCGGTGTCGGCCGCCGGGTCGACCCAGGCGTCTCCCGCCTCGACAAATGCCTCATCGAGGTGGCTGACCTGACGCACCAACCAGGACACCCGGCTGAAGTCGCCACCGAGGCCGACCGATTGCTCCTCCTCGCCGGCGGGCAAAGGCCAGGAGGTTTCCGCCGTCCGATCCGTGAGGCTCGGAAGTGTCCGTGCAGCTCATGGTGACAGTCCTTGTCGGAGGTGGCCGCGAATTCCGTCCGCGGTCTCCACATTATAAATCCGGCTTTCAGCGAGGACAACCTTTGATCGACAAGTGTGCGGCACTTGCTGCGATGGTCCTTCCTGACGTCCGATCTCCCGGGCTCCGGATTTTTGCCGGTCCGACCCGATTCTTCACTGATCGATCGCATGCATCAGCGTCCGCACGACCCCGACACGCCGCTCGAGGAGGACGTCCCACGCGTCCAGGCATCGCCGCTGGACGTCGGGCCTGGAGCCACCCTCCGCCTGCTCGTAGAGGCGGACCAGGAGGGGCCCGATCTCGGAGAGATCGGAGGGGGTTCTTGTCGATAGATCCCGCGAGGCAGCGAGGAGGGGGCCTGCGCACACTTCGATCATGCCCATCAAGATGTCGGCCAGGGGGAGGAGCGAGCCGGTGTGGCCCGCGAACGACTGCAGGATATTCCACTGGTTGCCCAGGAAACCCCTGGAGCGGACATAGGCCTCCAGGAGCGGGCGCAGTTCTGCCCGGTCGAGCAGGTCAACCACTTGGAAGATGCGGTCGCAGTTGCGCCGGACGTGCTCGTCCTCGTCGTCGCACAGTGGGATCAGCAGCCCAAGGGCGTCGAGGCAGAGTCCGTCGTCGTCGAGCAGGTCGACCGCGGCCCGCGCGACCCCTCGCCGCTGGGCAGCGGTCCCGGCCCTGCAATGTTCCGCGTCCGTTACCATCTGCCCGCCGCACAGCCGGAGGAACGTCGCGTGGCACGCGCCCGCCTCGGTGACTTCCGGATGGGCCGAGCCGATCATCCGCCGGAGGATCGGCTCGGCCGTCCCCGGATGGGAGCCGGCGATGAACTGGAAGAGGTGAGTGGCATCGCGGCAGGCCATGACGCGATCGTCGGCATGGTCGCATGCCGCGGCGAACCACCCCGCCGCCAAGTCCTTGTCGGCGTTCCATGCCGGGCCGCAGGCCCCGATGGCAGCGACCCGGACGGCCGGGTCGTCGTCCACGACCAGCAGCTCCATCGCGGATTTCACCGACGAGATCCTGCCGATATCGGACCACAGGAGCGACTCGATGGTCGCGGCGAGCTGCCCGCGCAGGCAATTGATCGAACGATGATGGAGGTCGTCGACCGGGGGGGCGGCATCGCCTTTCCGGTCCTTGCCGAAGATCTCCGACGAGTCCCGTGACTCCAGGCCCATGATCTCGCCGAGGACCGTTTCGAGCATAACCGCGGGCCATTTCAGGTCGCTGTGTCCGGTCAGGATGCGGGCAAAGGCAGCGGATGAGTCGAGGTCGAGATGCCCCATAGCATGGGCGATCACGGGCTGGAGGACATCGAGAGCGGCCGATTTCCAGGCTCTCTTCTGCTCCGAGGTCAGGTTCTGGGGAGGGTCCGCATGAGACAGGCCGCCCAGCAAGCCATTCAGGTAGGCGGGGTTGGCTTCGGCGGGGATGCGAAGGGCCAGCCGCGCGAAGCGGGCGGGGTCGGAATGCGTCGCATTCGCCAGGTCGATGGCGAACTGTCCCGGGCTCGACTCGATGCAGTAATCCCGCCCATACCGGGTCGTCGAGGGCCTTCGATCCGTCGAGTTTCTCCCGATGATGTCGAGCCAGGCGGCGTCCGAGAGTCGATTGGCCGCCCGAAAAATGGGCGAAGTCACCCCACCCCCGCGCGACCTGTTCCTGCTGAACATGTGACCGTTATGAGCGTCGAATTTCCGGCGGACGACGGCCTCGCGTCCCCTGGCGGCGTCCGATTTCCGCCTCGATTCCAGCGCGGGGAGGAGGTGATATTGCGTCTGACCATGCCGGTTGGGGTAATCGAGGTTCCCTCTCCTGACGCGTTCATGCCGATCGATCATGCTCCGCCGCTCTTCATCGTCGCTGTATCGCAGCAGGAAGGCCTCGAGCCGCGAGAACGTTTGATCGGAGCAACGGCGGGAGTGGCGAAAGATCAGCCGCCTCGCCGGCTCCCAGATGGAGCCTTCGAATCGATCGCCCGTCCTCAGGGAAGCGGGTCTGTCGATCAACCATCCCAGGGCTCGGTCGGCGATGGCTTCGGGGCCCCAGGTTAACGCCGCCAGAATGATCGCCTGGACGACCGGCGGTTCCGAATCCCGGAGTGTTCCGATCCGGCGGAAGAATCGGTCCGCATCCTGTCGCAATTCCGCCGCGCCGGCCGCGATCAACGAATCCGAGATGCAGACCGGGATGGCCCGGCCGCCGTGTCGGTGGAATTCTCCCCTCCCGGTGCCCGCCCCTGCGATCCGACGTGCCAACGGCAGAAGCCTATCGAGGGCCAGGCCGGGCTCGGCCCTCCCCGACGCTCGGAATGCGGCGCGTTCTTTCCGCGGGAATTGATCGAGACGGTCCATCATCCGGTCCCGGGCGAGGCCTCGATCGGCGGCATCGACCGCATCGAGTTTCCTCATGACTCGGGCTTCCACCAATCGGATGAAACGGCCTGCATTCTGACGCGCGAGTTCGGGTAAATAGCCTGATCCCCACTCGTCGGCTTGGAGATGGGCGAGGCGCACGCGAAAATCGAAGAGCGCATCGGAGTCCTGCAAGGGGTCGGGCCAGATGACCTGGGTGCAACGCCAGGGCCAGTCACCCCCCTCCGCCGCGTGAGGGGAGAGGAGTTTCGCGATCCGATCCCCGCATTTCGGGGCGACAGCACGGATCAGCTGGAGGGTGAAACTCAGCGTCGAATCATCGCCCGAGGCGAGGGCGTCCCGCCATTGTCCGCGGTCGTCGAGCGCTTCGAACCAGGACTCGTTGCTCATCAGGATCTGGTCGGATGCGTGGTTCCTCCAGTCCGGCAGGCGGAGGAGCTCGATCATCAGGTCGCATTCGGCGGCGGAGGGATCGTCGAGCATCCCGAGGCACTGCAGGGCGACCTGCTTCAGGTGGAACCGGACATCGTCGGCGAAGAGCAGCCCGCGCAGCGAATCCAGGAATCGTGATGGATTCTCGTCACGCATCCGAAGCAGGATCAGCCGCAGTCGCTCCCTGCGGTAGAGGGATTGGCCGTCCTTCGCGCCGAGCCAAGATTGCACGGTGGCACGGCCGTCGTCGATCTCCTCGAGGAGCCTATTCGAGATCTGGTAGTCCAGGTAACTCTGATGACAGAAGGAGACTTTCCCGGCGGCGACCTGCAGCACGTTCAACGACTGGAGGGCCTCGCTGGCCGCCGCCCATCGTCCCTCCATGAGCCGTCCCGGGGCATCGAGCCGGGAACGAGTTTCCATGGAGGTCGTGATCCTGTCGAGCAGCTCCTCGACCTCCGACGTAGGGATCCCCCGCCTGGAGATTTCTTCCCAGCGGCTCTTCCAGAATTGCCGGCTCAATTCCGTGACGGTCGAGAATCTCTCGGACACCCCGGGGATGGCGACCACCGCCCACATGGTCAGATTCTGGACGTTCGAGAGCAGCTGTCTTTCACGCCGCGTGAGCGAGTCGAATGGCACCCCGGCCCGTTCGGCGACCTCGCGGATTGTGGCCTCGGGCAGGGGCTCGACGGGGACGTTCCGCGAGCACGCCAGCCCCTGCTGCCACTTCTTAATCTGCGGGTCGTTCTCCAGGTCGAATGTCCGGCAACCCATCACGACGAGTAGGTTGCCGCCGGAGTGCATAGCCTGGCGGACCATCTCCTGGCAGATCGAGAACGCCTCGCTCGAATGGGCGCTGGTCCAGCGCAAGGCGTCCAACTGGTCGATGACGAGCACCGCGGTCCTATTGCCGGCGACGGCATGGAGGCAGAGCGCCGGCGAGCCGGGCAGCCCGCAGTCTTCGCCGAAGCGTTGGGCATTGACCTTGGGAGGCTGTCGGTCGAGGCGCAGGGGCAGGAACGGAATCCCCCGCGCATGGAGCTCCTCGGTCAGTTCGAAGAGGATGCCGCTCTTCCCCCCGCCGGCCGGGCCGTGGAGTATCAGGAGGCGTTCCTTGCCGGGTGCCGCGATCCACTCCAGGATCGCCTGAGTTTCCCGGCGGGGGATCAACAGTTTCGCGGCGAGGTGCGGCCGGATTGAGTTGGTGAACCGATCGATTAGCTCGCCGACCAGGACCGGGAGTCGGCCGTCCCTCGCGAGGTCCCGAGGCGGATGTCCCTTGCTGAGCAGATAGGCGTAGACGTCGTCCGCATAAATCTCACGCCGCAAATTCTCGTCGGATTCGGAGAATGCCCTGAGCGCGTCGAGCACGCGATCGGAAGGGCCACTGACGTAGCATGCAGCCAGGGCCTCGAGATTCCTTCGCGTCTGAACATCGTCGCTGAACGGGAGGTAATGCGACCGGCGCAGGAGCCGGTAGGCAATCTCCAAATCCTCCGGGACGTCGTGTAATAAGCCCAGCGATTCGCGGAACAGGCGGAATCCTTCTCGGTGTGCCTTCGAACGAGCCTTGATCTGATATTCCCAATACGAGTCCGAGTTCTCTGACATGCGGGAGCTGTCGGCCAGGTCCCTGAAGATCCCAGCTGAAGTTGTAGATATAAAAGAAAATTCGCAGTATAGATCCTGCTCTAATTGATAGCGGAGATTTCCGAGGATCCCCCGTCGGGCGAGATCCGCGATGGACCATTCCGGCTTGGTCCCTTGGAAGCCTTTGCATTGGTGAGCCTCCCTGCGTCCATCGGGACGGGAAATCCAGAGGTCCACCCCCACCTCGTCGGGGCCGACTGCCTCATATTTCACCGATTGGATGTGTCCGGCGAGAAGGTGGAGGAGTTGCTGGACGACCCACAGCTTCTCGAAGCGATTCCCCAACTTGTCGGCGATCCCGCCTCGTTCGTAGGCCATGGCTCGATTCGTAAGCTGTAGTGTCGACCCAGGTGACTCTTGTTTTTTATCTCACAGGTCCCACGCCTCGAATCCGGCCCTAGCGAAGCCGGGTCATTCGGCATCCCCCGCGGGCGCCGGTAGGCCGAGTTCCTTGCGGATGTGGACGTCGCGGATCACCTTCATCAGGCCCGCCGCGGCCGGGTTCCTCGTCGCCTTCATCCCCCGGTACGACTCGGCCAGGGAGGCCTCGGCCAGCGAGAGGGCCTCGGCGTCGAGCCGCTCCCGGTCGGCGGGGGGGAGGGCCTCCCAATGGGCCGCGATTCTCGCCCGGATCGCACACTCTTGCGCCATCTCGGCCCGGCGAAGCTCGGCCCCCGAATCCCGCGGCGGCGACTCGCTCGCCGCAGCCGCCAGGCCGGGCGGCGGCCCGAATCCCGCGGGGGGCGCGTAGTCATCCTCGATCGACTTCACCAGGTAGCCGGCCGGGTTCCTGGCGATGCGCCGGTCCTTCACCGCGGCCAGGCGGTCGAAGGCCTCGAGCTTGGACCGGACCCGGCCAGCATGGGGCCCGGCGGCCAGCTCCGTCGCCTTGGGGGGCCGGACGCCGCGGGCGACCAACTCGCGCTCGAGGTCGGTTCCGCGGGCCGCGGGTGACGGAGACCTCGGGTCGCATGCGGCATCCCCACGCTCGAGGACGATGCTCCAGCTTCCACGTCCTGCCTTGGGGTACCGGCCGGCAGTGCCCATGGGAGCCAGGAATCCGATCGCCTCGAGCTCCTCGATCGCGGATGCGAGCTTCTCCTTGAGCTTGGAGGGGGCGTAATTGCGGCTGAGGCCGACGTGCTCGCGGGCGAAGTCCGCGAGGTCGAATTCCCAGCGGGCCCGCAGGTAGAACCGCTTGTCGAGGAAGCGGTACATCCGCCTGGCCACGGAGCTGCGCAGCGCGAAGTAGACGGCGACGTCGAGCCGCTTGAGGTTCTCCGCCCGGAAGCTGGCGAAGACGACCTCGTTCCAGGAGAACCGCGACGATGTCGGCTCCCGGCGGGCGGCGGCCCGCTTCCTGTCGCCCGGCTTCACCAGGAAGACGCTCTCGAGCATGTGGAACTTGGCGTCGACCCAGGCCTGCGCCGCCCGGTCCCACCACGCCTTGTCGTAGTAGAGCGTGACCCCCACCCAGCGGTTGAGGGACTCCTCGACGCGGACGTAGCTGTCCCCCCCCTCGTTCCACCCCATCATCGCGATGATCTCGCCCCGCGTGAACTCGACGTGGCGGTCGGCGAAATCCCTGAGCCTGGTGAGCTGGATCAAGGCGACGAGGATCTCGTCGTCGGAGGCCGTCGGCAGCCCGTAGCGGTCGCTGCCGGTGACGGTCAGCCTGCGCGTGACCCGCGTCCCGGCCTGGCGGTCGTATACGGTATCTTCGAACTCGAGGGTCTTGAGTCCGCGGGGCACGCGGTCGCCCAGCAGGCAGATCGGGAACTCCGCGAGATTGAGCTCGTCGCGGCCGACCGGAATGGCCTCGTTTTGCGGGCGTTCTTGCGGTCCGAACCAGGGGAGGGCCGGCTGATCCATGAGTTTCCTCGCCGTGACCAACCCGAAAAGATAGCATCCGCCGTGTTGTTGCTCTTTTAAGAGTTTACTATACAAAAGTTATCATAAAAAAGACACTTATGCCGTAAAGAGTTACGTCGAAAAAAATCCCTCGAACCACGGTCGCCCCGCTGGAACCATCCCCCGGACCACGCCAAAACATCCCCCGGGCCACGGTGATTTATCCCTCAAACCACGGTGATTTATCCCTCAAACCACGGTCGTTTTTGGCGACCCCGTATCAATGCTTAATCTGGCGTATTTGGGTTGGAGGGAGATTTTCTCCGGCTTTTCAGCGTCCCAATGATCCGTTCGCTCCGGTCCCTTCCTCCCCCGCTCGCTTGAGGACCCTTCCGACCTGGACCTGACCCCACGCCTTGCCACCTCGCGTCGTGTGCCCCTCGTCGTTGAGTCGCTGCGCGATGGCGGCCTGGCTGAGGCCTTCGCCCCGCAGCTCGGCCATCCAGCCGGCGATGTCGCGATACGCCTCCTCGGCGTTTCTGCGGTGGGCCACCCCCGCGGCGCGTGCCCCCGTCTCGCGCGCCTCCTGGGTGAGGTTGCGGCACTGCGGCAGCTCGGCCCCGAGCTTCCCCGCGGTGGCCTCGACGACCGACGCCGGCACCCCATTGGGGTGGAGGGCCTTGATCCGCTTGGAGACCCGCCCGTCTGCCTTGTAGGCGGCCAGCGCCTCCCTGGTCCTCGTCGCAATCCTCCTGGCCTCGTCGGCGGCGACGGCGACGAGGATGTCAATCGTCAGCTCGTTGGCGAAGGGATTGTCGCACGCGACGAATCGGACGCCCGCCTTCTTGAGGTGGGCGACGACGGCGGGGTTGCGCGCGCCAGCCTGTCGAGCTTGGCGATGCACAGGGTGGCGCGCGACCGTCGCGCGTGGGCGATGGCCCTGAGCAATTGCGGACGCCTGTCGAGGTCGCCGTGGGTTCCGCTCTCGACCTCGGTGTAGGCGGCGATGATCCGGGCGCCGGCGTTGGCGCGATGCTTCTCGACGGCGGCCTGCTGCGCGGCCAGTCCCAGGCCGGACTCCCCCTGGCCGTCGGTCGCACCCGGTAGAGCGCCACCAATGCGGGCTGTTCGTCCATTCGCGTAAAGCTCCGGCGTAAACCCTGGCCAAACACCATCATGACTGCCCGTTGAAGGTAGTGTATGGACGGGGGCAAGCCGGCACGGCAGCTCCAGGGGGTGGTGCGCGGGCGCCGCGCGGCCGGGGAGGGGGGCGGCGGACTTGAAAACTTGATTTCCGCGGCAGTTTTTTCAAGGGCGAAGGTAGGGGGCTCGCCGGGGCTCAACTTGATTCACTTGAATTCGGCGGGTTTTTCAAGCGGGCATCGCGGGCCGCGGGGTGCGAGGAAAGCGGCCGGATGGGATGGTTGCAAGCCCATGGATTCCAGAGACATGCAATCCGGGCACCGATCGAGAAGTGGCCACCCCGGCCCTCGGGCGGGCCGCGGCGGCCACTTGATTTCAGGGCCCCAGCGGCGGGAATGTCCCGCCCGCGGCCGCCGAGGCCTGGTTGCGGGCAACGGCCCGAGGTCAGGCCTCGAAGCGATAGAGCGACTCCTCGTGCACCTCGGCCGGGCAGCAGGCCATCAGCCGGGCCTCCTCCTCCGCCTCCTCGCGGGCGAGCAGCTCCTCGGGGGTGATCCCCAGCGCCGCGGCCCGGCTGGCCAGCTCGGCCTCCATCGTCGCGACCGCCCACTCCGAGGCGGTCAGCGTCAGGCCGGCCAGGTGGGCGGCCCGGTCCTCGGCGGTCACCTCGGGCCGATAGGCCGGGCGGCCGGCAAGGAGGCCCGCGCCGAAGGGGCGGGTGGCGCGCGGGCGAGGCCGGGTGGCGTCGAAGAGGACGCGGGCGGGATTGACGGCGCGGCGGGGTGCGGCGAGATTGGCCATCGGTCGGGGTCCTGTGCAAGCAGGGTCTCGTCAAGGCCCGGCCGGGAGGGCTCAATCTCCCGGCCGGGCCGTCCTCGGTCGTCGGGCCGCTCGGACGGACAATCAAAGGATATCTCCGGGTACCCGTGTTTTCAATGGGTACCCGGAGATATCCTTTGATTTCTCCGGGTGCGGGGATAGACTTATCATCGGGCGGGCCGTCCCGGTCTGCCTTTCAGCGGCGGAGTCAACCCGATGGTCGCAGGGACAACCCGGATGGGCAGGCCGAAGAAGGGGGCGACCGACGCGCCGCGGGATCGCCGCCAGGCGGTGATCCACCTGAAGGGGTCCGCCGCGTACGTCGACTGGCTCGAGTCGATCTACCGCAAGACGCACCTGCCCAAGGCGACCATCGTCCGGCTGGCGATCGCCGAGTGGGCCGAACGCCACGGGCACGCGGCCCCGCCGGAATTGTGAGCGCCCCGGCCGGAGACGCCCCCCATGGCCCGCCCCCGGTACAAGAACAAGCACATCGAGGCGGCCATCCGGCACGCCGAATCGCGGGGCTGGCGGGTCCAGGTCGGCGGGTCGCACGCCTGGGGCTTCCTGCTCTGCCCGGAGGCCAGCCGCGACGGCTGCGACCGTGCGGTCCTCTCGACGCCGACCGATCCCCAGGGGCACGCCCGGGACATCCTCAAGTCCGTCGATCGGTGCCCGCACCGGGCCCAGGAGTGAACCGATGCCGACGACCCGCCGCCGCACCGCCCACGCCTTCACGCTCGTCCTGGGGGGCGTCCCGACGCCCGCCAGTCGCGAGGAGTTCCTGCCCATCGCCGAGGCCATCGTCGGGGCCGGACGCAACGACGCCTCGCCCGCGCGCCAGGGTGGCCGGATCCTCGTCTCCTACCGCCGCAGGTCGCAATCCCTCGGGGCCGCTGTCGGCTCGGCGATCCGCGACATCCAGGGCCTCGGCTTCCGGGTCGCCAGCGTCCAGATGGACGACGAGGTCGAGCCGGTCCAAGTGAGGTAGGACCGGCCCGTAGTGGGCGTTAGATCTCGACCAGTGCTCGGGTCTGGCATGGCCAACCATTGTTGCCAGCGACGGACGAGGGACCCGTGGCCGGCGACCGTTGCGGACTAAAAAGGGCTCAGCACGCCGCATTGGCGCCGGCGTGCTGGGCCCTTTGCTGCCCGAGAGTTGTTATGAGCGATTCGGGCTCGGGTTTACCGGTCCATCTTCCGATCTGTGACCCTGATGGAAAACTCACGCGTCTCGGTCCGCCCGCCTCCCTGAATGCCCCACGTCACCCCTAACGACTCATGCCGCGACGGGCGTCGAAAATTTGCCGCGACCCCGGAAAATTAATCGCCGGCCTCGGCATGAGAGATAGGATGTGCCAGCCGGCCAACCCAACCCGCCGGGCCTTCGGAGCCCACGAGGGGAATGCGCTTGGCGAATATCCCCCAGATGAGTAACGAGCAATTGACGGAACTCGTCGAGCGGCTCGCACTCCACGCCGACATTAAACTCTTTCGCCTCCGTTGGCGGGGAATCTCGGCGTCAGGCGGCGCGGTCCCGTGTGGGATCGAGCCGGGAGATCTCGCCTCCGAGGTCATCCTCGATCTCCTCAAAGGAAAGCGATCGTGGCACCCGCAGGCCATCCTGACCTACTGAAGTCCCTCAGGGGCCTCATCCTCGCCTTCAAGGCGGGCCTTCAATTCCCTAGAGGAGGAGGTGAGTCGTCTAGTCGTCGGTCATCCTGCAGATATCGATGGCCCCCAGCCGCTTGGACGGCTACTGCAGCCGGCCGTTAAGGAGGTCTCGTATTCTCCTGTGGGAGTCGCTCTGGAGGTCTTTGATGCCGCAGGACGCTTCGTCCGGAACCGACGATGAATCGCTCGTCCTTCGCATGATGGACGGCGATGATGACGCTCTGCGCCTATTCATCGATGTCCATGAGCCAACGATCCGTGGGGCTCTGAAGAAGAGATACCGGGGAGTCCTAGCCGATCCTGAAATCGATGAGGCGATGAATTGGGCCGCATTCAAGGTGTATCGCTCGATCGGCGATTTCGACGTAAATAGATCAACTCTAAGGTCTTGGTTTTACGTGATCGCCATTCGAGTTGCACAGGACATCCTCAAGTGCGAGAACCGAAACCGGTATCAAGCCCTCGACGATGCGTTCGGTGAGGAGGCGGCCATACGGCAGGATGGTGTCGATGGGCATGCCGACGGCTCTCTCAAGCAGACGCGGGAGCTTCTCGTGGCGATCGATCAGGTGCTGACGCCCGGCGAACATCGCGTGATGATGGCCGACCTCGCGGCCGGTGGTGAGGCGAATCCCGCTCGCCTGGCCGCCGAGATGGCCAGCACCGTGCGTTCCGTCCATGCACTGAGGAGTAAAGGACGAAGTAAGATTCGGGAGTACATGATTGAACGTGGCCACGTTCAGAATCCGCAAAGGAGTAGGAGATGATCTCCGATGCCGATCGGTTCTGGAAGGGTGTAGCCAAGCAACTTCGCCGAGCGAAGGGTTTCTCTATCCCGACACCGGAGGAAGCCGAGGCCGAACTCGACGCGGCAGAGGAGGAGCCTCTCACGGAAGAGGAGATTGACGCCATGGTCCGAGCGGCGACCTCGGGAGAGATGGGCTCGTACGCACCCGCGCCAGACATATCGTGGTTAGGTGACTCCAGCGACGAAACCTCCGATGAAGAACTCCTCGTTCTCAACCGCAATCGTGGGGAAGAAAACGCGGAGATTGACACCTTGCTTGGTGAACAGCGACGGGAGGCACTAGGAGAGCATGAACAATCCGAGGGCGATGGGACCGTGGCAGATCGCCCGACGTCAACAGGAGATGGCCATTGAGCTGGCTGAGACGGTCGTCGCCTCACTTGACCTAGGGACGCTGCCAATCGAGACCGAAATTGTCGCCCAGTCCGAGGCCCCTTTGCTCGTCGTCAGGTCAGGGGATTATCGCGACAAGTTCGACGGCCAGCTCGAATATCACCGGAAGCAGAATCGGTTTCTCCTGTTCTACAACACGAAGTACGACGATCCTCTGACGCGGGAACCCCATCCGCGGACGCGATTTTCGTTCGCCCATGAGCTCGGGCATTACTTCATCGAGAGGCACCACGCCTACCTGATGAAGGGGGGCCCAGCACACGGGTCTCGAAGCGAATTTCTCTCGGACGTCAATGTGGAGCGGGAGGCAGACTCGTTCGCTGCGGGCCTCTTAATGCCCTCGCATTTGATGCGTTCCCACGTCAACTCGGGTGAGCTGAGCTTTGGCCGTGTCGAAGAAATCGCCAGGATGTCGAAAACATCGATCGTGAGCACGATGATCAGGAGCGTTTCGCTCTCGGATTTCCCCTGTGCTGTCGTCGGCATCAGGGAAGGAGTCGTTAACTGGTCCTTTCTCTCATCGCCGATGCTCAAGGCTGGTTGCTACCCCCTTCCTGGGAGCAGCCCGATGCCCGCCTCCGGGCGGCGACTTTGGGGTCGCATTGCGACCTCGCCGCGGCATCGGAACTCGTGCGATGGCCTTCTGGGCGACTGGTTTCGAACCCACGACAGCGACACGCTCTCAAACCTCCTCGTCCACATCGAGGCGAGGTGGATCGAGTCGATGGGCACGCTTCTCGTGCTCCTCACGGCTGACGAGGATGATTTAGCCGACTCTGATCCAGATGAAGGTTAAAGTTTCGTCCATGCGTTAAGGCTCGATCGTATTCAAGGGTGTAAGAGTGGTCCCAAGCGGTTTGCGGAACCTAGCCCCTTGTCGATACAGAGGGTCTTATCCATGGATTTTTTACACGCGGACTATTACCTCCAAACCGGCGACGCGGCTGTCGTTACTCTCGACCGGCAGGCGAACGTCCTTCTCCTCGACGACATCAACTATTCGGCTTATCGCCGTGGAGATTCCTATCACTACTACGGCGGCCTTGCGAAGCGATCGCCCTGCCGTGTCATCGCTCCGCATTCGGGTCACTGGCACGTCGTAGTAGACCTCGGCGGCAATGGCGGGAGCGTCCGAGCGGGTATTTCCTTCTCGAAGAACTGACCACCTTCGAGAAACGACGGCAGGCCGGATGATTTCGGTCCGCCGTAATTTATTCGAGGAGTTAGATCGCGGTAAGAGCCACGGCGTCTGAATCGTCGAGTTGAGTCGGACTTACCTAACGCGAGAGCGTCTGATTCACCATCTTAGGACAAATTTATGTCAGTCCTGCTCGTCACTTACGATTTAAACAAAGAGAGTTCCGGCGGAGATCGGGTGAAGTTACTTGAATTCATCAAGTCTCATTCATGGGCGCGGCTGTCCGAATCGTCGTACGCCATCTCGACGAATTCGGAACCCTCGGCCGTCGTGGCTAAGGCAAGAGAGTTCCTCGACCCCAATGACAACATCTACGTGATTACATTGAAGAGGCCCTACTCGGGATGGGGCCCGGCAAGAGTAAACGAATGGCTAGAATCAGCATTGACTGACTAGATAATACGTAATGCGTCGAGCCCATAGCCCGCGAGGCAGACCTCCAAGCTGCTTACCTCATCGAAGGTGAAGACGACTGGTCGCCTCGGACCGGGGAGGCCACGATAGCGAAGCAGCG
Organism: Isosphaeraceae bacterium EP7; assembly: GCA_038400315.1. Classification (NCBI taxonomy): domain Bacteria; kingdom Pseudomonadati; phylum Planctomycetota; class Planctomycetia; order Isosphaerales; family Isosphaeraceae; genus Kueselia; species Kueselia aquadivae. The sequence continues at coordinate 20,063 of CP151671.1, read as the reverse complement.
GTGTAGGGGGAGCCAAAACGCGTCGATCTCGCGATCGAGACGCTTGCATCCGCCCCACGCGTCGTCCAACCTGGGCTGCACACCTCGGACCATCCCGCTCATGATCCTATCCCGGGTTCCCCCGTGACTCCTTTCTCCCCCACCGCCGCCGAGTCCGAGCTGGCCTCGGTGATCGTCCCCTGCTTCAACCAGCGGGCCTACACCCGCCAGTGCCTGGCCGCCCTGGCCCGCCACACCCGGAGGCCCTGGGAGCTGATCGTCGTCGACAACGGCTCCGACGACGGCACGGCCGAGTACCTCGAGGGGGTCGTCGACATGGCGGGCGTGCCCGTCACGGTGATCCGCAACGCGGCCAACCTCGGCTTCCCGGCGGCGTGCAACCAGGGGATCGCCGCGGCTCGCGGGGCCTACCTCGTGCTGCTCAACAACGACGCGGTCGTCACCGACGGCTGGCTCGACCAGCTCATCGGCCTGGCGAAGGCGGATCCGGCGATCGGGCTGGCCGGGCCGATGTCCAACGACGCCAGCCCGCCTCAGCTCGTCGAGGACGTCCCCTACGACGACCTCGAGGAGATGCACGAGTTCGCCGCCCGGTTCCGCGCCGAGCATCGGGGCACGTGGCTGACGACCGGGAAGCTCTCGGGCTTCTGCCTGCTGATCCGCCGCGCGGTGGTCGACGCGATCGGCGGGCTGGACGAGCGATTCGGCTTGGGGCTCTTCGACGACGATGACCTCTGCCTGCGGGCCCGACGCGCGGGATTCGAGCCGGCGGTGGCGTGCGACCTGTTCGTGCACCATTTCGGCGGACGGACGTTCGCCGGGGCGGGGATCGACCCCGGGCGGCTCCTGGGCGCCAATCGCGCGGCGTTCGAGTCCAAGTGGGGCGACCTGGCCCCCGCGGGGCGGATCGTGCCGCTGAGGGCGTGGGGGGCGACGCGGTCGGACGAGGGGCTCCCGGCCGGCGACCCTCGGCGGCCGCGGGTGAGCCTGACGATGATCGTGCGCGACGAGGAGGACAATCTGCCGGCGTGCCTGGCCTCCGCCGCCGGCCTCTTCGACGAGGTCGTCGTCGTCGACACCGGCTCGAGGGACCGCACCCGCGAGCTGGCCGAGGCGGCAGGCGCCCGGGTTGTCGAGTTCGCCTGGGTCGACGACTTCGCCGCGGCGCGCAACGTCGCGCTGGAGCACGCCACCGGCGATTACGCCTTCTGGCTCGACGCCGACGACCGCGTCGAGCCGGCCGAGCACGCCCGGTTGAAGAAGCTGCTCTCGGGCCTGAAGCACGGCGACGAGGCGGCCTACGTCGTCAAGTGCTCGTGCGACCCCGACCCGAAGAAGGGGGGGGAGACGGTCGTCGACCACGTGCGGCTGTTCCCGAGACTGCCGGGCGTGCGCTGGACCTACCGAGTGCACGAGCAGATCCTGCCGTCGTTGCGGCGGGCCGGGGTCCCGGTGCGGTGGACCGACGTGACGGTGCGGCACGTCGGCTACGCCGAGCCGGGGCTGCGCTCCTGCAAGCTCGACCGCGACGAGCGGATCCTGCGGCGCGAGCTGGCCGAGCGGCCCGGCGATCCGTTCGTCCTCTTCAACCTGGGCGGAATCGCCGTCGAGCGCGAGGATTGGGACGAGTCGATCGGTCTGCTCCGAAAAAGCTTGGCCGGCTCGGCGCCATCGGACTCGATCACGCGCAAGCTGTACGCGCTGATCGCCCGGGCGCACCAGCGGAACGGCGAGCCCGAGCTGGCCCTGGCCGCGTGCGCCGAGGGGCTCGACGCGGTGCCCGACGACGCCGAGCTGCTGTTCCGCCGCGCCGTGCTGCATAAGTTCGCCGGGTCCCCGGCCGAGGCGGAGGCCGATTGGGCGCGGATCCTCCGGCTACGCCGGCCCGAGGAGTTCGCCAGCGTGGACCCGGGCATTTACGGCCACCTGACCCGGCGCAACCTGGCGCTGCTGGCCGAGGAGCGGGGCGACCGGGCCGCGGCGGCCACCCGGTGGCGCGAGGTCCTGGGGGAGGTCCCCGGCGACGGCGAGGCCCGCGCGGCCCTGGCGCGGCTGGCCTGGGACCCGCCGGCCCTCGACGCGGCGGACTGGCTCCAGGCCGGGTCATCCCGCAAGGTCGTGCCGATGCGCGGGCCGGGGGACTTCGACCCCTACTTCGGGATCGCCGAGGCCTGGGTCCGCGCCCTGGACGCGAGGGTCGTCGTCGAGCTGGGGGGGCGCGCCGGCTCCAGCGCCAGGGCCCTGCTGGCCGGGGTGCACGCCACCGGCGGGCGGCTCTGGGGGGTGGACCCGGAGGACAATTACGGCATCGCCGACCCGTCGTTCACCTACCTGCGTGCCGACGCGGCGGGGGAGTGGGCCTCGATCGACCTGCTGCACGTGGACACCGACCCGCACACCGAGGCCCGGACCCGGCGGTGGTTCGACCTGTACGCGTCGAAGTGCCGGGCGATCGCGCTGCACGACGCGCACCACCCGGACTCCGGGGTGGGGGCGGCGGTGCGGGCGTTCCTCGCCTCCGGCCCCGACTCGTGGGCGGTGTTCGAATACCGCGGCAACCCGTCGGGCTGGACCATCCTGGTCCGTACCGGTGACCCCAGCCTGTCGGGCCCGGCCCTGCCGTGATCGGGGCGAGATGATCGGCCGAGATCACGCAGGCGGAGGAGGATCGCGATGGCCATGACGCTCCCCGACGGCAGCCCGCTCATCGTGCACGACGGAGTCCTCGCCGAGGCCCGGCCCGGCGGCCGCCTGGTCCTCTGGGTCCGCGGCGAGGATCGAGCGGGGTACCGCGCCTGGGAGCGGATCGCCACGGCCGCCGGGGCCCCGGCCGAGGGGGCCGGCGGGATCCGGTCCGTGGCGGCATCGTCGTGGCGGGCCCAGCAGCGGCAGCGCGGAGGGCTGATGGGCGCGATCCGGTCCCTCACGGGGTCCGGGGCGGCGGGGGACTGGACCCTGCCCGGCGGGGGCGAGGTCGAGTCGCTCGGGACCCTCGCGCGCGGCCTGCGGCTGGCGTGGCTCCCAGGCCAGCCGGGCGTCGCCGATCGGCCCCGCCTCGCGGCGCTCTGGCCCCGCTCGGCCGGGATCCGCCCCCTCGGCCCGTCCCTGTTCCTGGTCGAGGAGGCCGAGGAGTCGCGCCCTCCGGCGGGGGCGGCCCCGACCCCGCCGCGACGGGAGGATGCCGTCGGGCTCGCCGAGCAGGCCCTCGCCGGGGCCGCCGGATCGGGCGACCGCCGCAAGGCCCTCGCGGCGGCCTCGGACCTGGGCCTGACGCTCGTCTACGCGGGCGACGCGGCCAGGGCCTCGGAGGTCCTGGGATCCGCGCTCGGCGAGGCCGAGGGGATGGGCGACGCGGCCCTGATCGACGACCTCGCGGGCAACCTGGCCTACGCTGACCTCATCCGGGGGAGGCCGGCCGACGCCGCGCGGAGGCTCGAGCCGCTGGCCCTCCGCGCCCGCGCGGCAGGGGACGGTTACGGCGAGAAGATGGCCCTGGACCGGCTGGCCCGGGCCCGCTTCGATCTGGGCGACCGGGCCGGCGGCCTGACGCTCCTGGGGCGGCCGATCGCCCTGGCGGCGCGGCTGGGCGACCTGAAGCACGAGGCGGACCTGCTCTGGCTGGCGGCGATCCACCTGGCCGACCTGGGACACATGGCCGAGGCGGCCGCCGCGGGAGGTTCCGCCGTCGATCGGCTGCGGCGGCTGGGCGACCCGGCGGCGGCCTGGTACGCGCACCACCTGGCCAACTTCGGGCCGACGGTCGCAACACCTGTGCAACCCACGAATCCGCGGACTGCCGCGTCGGGGACCTTGCGGCTGGCGATCTCGGCGGCGAAGTCGATGGCGGCCTTCGTCGGGTCGGGATTCAAGGTCGCCCCCCAGGAGGTCTACCACGCCCGGCTGGCGGCCTGCGCCGGCTGCGAGCACCACACGGGGCTGCGCTGCCGCGTCTGCGGCTGCATCACCGCGGCCAAGGCGAGGCTCGGCCACGAGCGATGCCCGGCGGGGAGGTGGTGACACGATCCAAGGATCTGGGGACCGCGGGGATGTTGAGTCCGCAAGAATTCGCGGCAACCCCCTTGTGTCGCCGATCTGGCTCGTCTTAGATAGGCCTCCTTGATTGGCGACCTGTGACGCCATGGCATGCGATTCGGATCGTAACGGTTCGATCATCGAGATATTAACAGAGGTCCACCCGATGGCCCGCACCCCCCGGCCGCCGATGCGGCTGCGCGTCGAGAACCTGGAATCCCGCCAGCTGTTCCGAGGGGGGGAGGCCTCGCGCGAGGCCCTGGCCGCGATGGCCGCGTCGATCCGGCTCGGCGCGGAGGCCCGCCGCGACCTCGCCGCCGTCCGGCCCGCCGCCCACGCCGCGGCCCTGCGGCAGGGCGCTTCGGCGCAGCCGGCGACCGTCTACCGCTGGGTCGGGCCCGGGCGTGCGTGGGACCTGACGACGCCGGCGCTGCCGGGCTTCGCCCTGCACGTCGGCAAGGGCGACGTGCGCACCGCTTCGGGGCGGGCCTATCAGGGCCGGCTCGCCCTGACGGTGCTGCCGGGGGCCGGGTCCGGGGACTATCAGGTCCGAATCGCCGGGGTGCGAGGTGCGGTCCACTTCCGCACGCCGGCGCGGGTGACCCTGCCCAACACCCTTGGCGTCGCTCCGGGATCCGAGCTGACGCTGCTGACGATGAGCCCGGCGACCGGTGTGGTCGAGGCGGGGACGCTGCGGGCCTCGGCCGACGGCCGGAGGCTGGAGACGGTCGCCGGCGGCCTGGCCGGGCCGGGCCTCATCCTCGCACCCCGCGCCTCGGCCCCCGGCGCGGTCGCGAGGGAGTCCGCCCCGATCGCCACTTCCCAGGCCGATGGCGCGGCGACGCAGGCGGCGTCAGACCCGGCAGATCCCCCCCCGATCGTCGCCGAGGACCTGCGGCTCTCCGTCGCGGTCGGCGACGCCCTCAGGCTCGCGGTCGCCCCGGGCGGCCTCGACGGCGGGGCGGACGTCTATTCGATCGCGCCGATGCCGCTGCCGGCGAACATGCGCTTCGACACCGGCAGCGGCGTTCTGTCGTTCGCCCCGGCCCCCGGCCAGGCCGGCACCTACAAGTTCACCGTCACGGCCCTGCGGGGCGACCGACCCCTGGCGGTCCGGACGGTCGCCGTCGAGGCGGCCCAGTCCGAGCTCGACTCGACGGTCGTCTCCGGCCGCGTGGTCGACGAGGCGGGCAGGCCGCTCGCCGGCATGCCGGTGACGATCGGCGACCTGGCGACGATCTCGGACGAGGAGGGGAGATTCTCCCTGGCCGGGGTGCCGGAGGGGCCGGCCCTGCTTAGTGCCGGCGGCGATCTCGCCTCGAGCCGGGGTCGGCTGGGCCTGCTCAAGCCCGTCGACCGGCTGCTCGGCCACGATGCCTACGCGAAGACCGAGAACGTCATCCCGCAGCCGCTGGTCCTCCCGTACCTCGACTATTCATCGCCGGAGGCCGCGACCCAAGCCGGGGCGGATGGCGCGCTGGTGCTCGCCAGCACGGCCCTCCCGGGCCTCGCCATCGAGGTGGCCGACCCGAAGTCCTCCGGCTCGTCCCCGTCCTCCACGCTCGCCGTGGCGCTGCTGCCGGCGGCCGTGACGGCGCAGCAGATGCCCGAGGGGATGACCGGGTCGATTCTGTCGATCAGGACCAGTGGCTTCGACCCCGACGACCTGGTCAACCTGACGCTGCCGGCCCCGCCGGGGGCCGAGCCCGGCTCGGAGTTCGAGCTCCGGATGTTCAACCCCAGGATCGGCGGCCACGACGTCGCCGTGCGGGTGGCCGTCTCGGAGGACGGCCGGACGATGCAGTCGCTGACGCCGTTCGCCCTCTCCGCGACGCGGTCCGCCCCGACCCGGGAGGAGGAAGGGGACGTCCCCGCCAGGCTGTCCGGCGCGGGGGCCCTGTCCCTCTCCGCCGCGAGCGATACGTTCGAGGCCTGCGTCCTCGTGACGCCAAAAAACCCCCCGATGGGGCCGACCGGCCCGTGCGGCACCTGCCCGACGCCCGCCGGAGGGTCGGCCCCTCCCGGATCCACAGGCCCCGTCGGCTCCTTCGGCGGGTCCGGCCCGGGCCCCATGCCCGGCCCCATGCTGGCCTCAGACATCAACCTGGTCACCGGCGAGTTCTACCAGGACCACCGGCTGGCCACCTACCAGTCGCTGGGGCAGTCGCGCGGGATCGACCTGCAATACAGCTCGCTGCAGGGAAACCGCAAGCCGGTCATCCAGTACCGCTACACCCAGCCGATGGGCGGCGGCTCGCTCGAGAAGATCACCTTCTCCCTCAACGTGGGGGGGGCCACGTCCTCGGTCGAGTTCGACGGGCCCCTGGTCGGCGGGCAGACTTATTACATCCCGATGCAGTTCAGCGCGGCCTCGATGGCGACGGGCCTGTACGACTACACGATCGCGGCCACGCAGGACTACGGCCCGACCTCGGGCACGGGCTTCGCGGTGGCCTCGCTGACGACGCAGGCCAGCGGCAAGGTCGACGTCGTCGACCGCTCGGCCGAGCCCGTCGGGTCCGGCTGGAGCGTCGGCGGCCTGCAGCGGGTTCACGAGCCCGTCGCCGGCGGCCCGGCCCTGATCACCGACGGCCACCTCGTCCCCTCGCGGTTCAGCCCCGTCTACAACGCCGGCCAGGTCAAGGTCCAGGACCTGGCACTGGCCTCCTCGGGCTCGTCCACCCAGGTGCTCAGGAACGCCGACGGCGACGGCCGGTTCGACACCTTCACCCCGGTGGCCTCCGGCGGGGGCGTCTTCGGCACCGCGTCGGCCGACTTCGACGGCGACGGCAAGCCCGACCAGGCGATCCTCGGCGGCACGGCCCTGGCGATCCAGCTCAACAACGGCCTGGGGGGCTTCACGGCCGGCACCAGCTACACGCTGCCGGCCGGGTATTACGCCAAGGCGGTCGTCGCCGGCAACTTCGGCGGCGTCTACACCGGCCACCCCGCCGGCACGGTCGACCTGGCGGTCATCCTGGCGCCGACGACCGGCACCGGGTACGTCGTGCGGGTCTACACCGGGGCCGGCAACGGGACCTTCCCGACCGCGACAAGCAACGCCGCGGGCAACGGCTCCTACTCGGGCACCCGCCTGGGTTCGAGCTTCTCGGGCAATCGGCCCGGATCGGCCGTCGCCGCCGACTTCAACGCCGACGGCAAGGCCGACGTCGCCTTCACCACCGACGACGGCAAGCTCGACGTGATGCTCGCCTCGGGCTCCGGGGCGATGGGCACGGCCACCGCACTGACGCTCAACTCGGGCTTCTCGGCCATCGGCGTGGCCGCGGTCGACTACAACGGCGACGGCGACCAGGACCTGGTCGTCGAGTCTTCCAGCCCGGCGACCGTGCTCGCGGCGGTGTTCCCCTACGGCAACCTGTCGGTCTACTCGAACGGGGGGTCCGGGGCGTTCTCCTACGTCTCGAACTACGTGCTCAGCGGCCATCCCTACGACGGGACGGTCGGCCTGGTCGCCGGCAACTTCTACGGCTCGGCGAAGGGGCTGCACGTCGCCGTCCCGACCAACGGCGACGGCCCGGGATTCTTCAAGATCGGCTACCTCGAGCTGGTGTCGCTGAGCACCTCGGGGACCTTCGGCTTCAGCACGATGTACCCGCTGGACAACGCGACGAACCCGACGGCCGTCGGCAACATCGTGGCGGCCGACTTCGACGGATCGGGCAGGCCGGGCATCGCCCTGACCGACGGCACCGGCTACATCCGGATGCTCGTGCCCGACCTGGAGTCCGACCAGTTCATGCCGATGCGGAAGATCCGCGTCTCGACGGCGGTCACCGACGTCGGCATGCTCGCCGTCGCGCCGTTCGCCGGCACCGCCGCGGCCTCGGGCTACCGCGGCCACGCCAGCGAGCCCTCGACCCTGGTCAAGAATGTCGGCGGCACCTGGACCCGCACCTACCCCGACGGCACGGTGATCCAGTACGACACGGCGGGCCGCGAGGTCTCCGAAACTGACCGCAATCTCAACGCGACGACGTACAACTACGTCCCGGCGGGCCAGCCGGGGGCCGGATCGCTGCTGTCGGCCGTCGACCCGGTCGGCCTGAGGACGACGCTGGCCTACGACGCCGTCACCGGGCGGCTCAAGTCGGTCCTCGACCCCGCCGGTCGGACCACGACGATCACCCTGGACTCCTCCAACAACCTCACCCGGGTCGTCGACCCCGACGGGGCGACGAGCACCTACAGCTACGCGACGCCGTCGGACCACCTGATGACCGGCGAGGTCACGCCGCGCGGGCAGGTGGCCACGGTCACCTACAACGCCTTCAACCAGGCGACCTCAGAGTCGCTTCCCGGCGGCGGCGCGACGACCTCGGTGACTCCCGCGCTGAGTGAGGGGCTCGTCACGGGCACCGGCAACCCCGCGAGCAGCCTCTCCACGGGCTTCGCCGGCGTCGTGACCGACCCCAATGGCCACGCGATGACGACCCCCTTCACCTGGATGAGCCACCCGGCCGGCAGCACCGACGCCCTGGGGCGGACCACGGTCATCACCTACAACAATCGGGGCTTCCCCTCGTCGGTGACCGACGAGATGCGTCAGGTCACGACCTACACCTACGACAAGCGGGGCAACGTCACCTCGATCACGCAGCCCCTCGACGTCGAGGACCTGTTCATCGGCCCCGCACCGCCCGCGTTCGGCCTCACGCCGGCGACGATGACCATCGCATACCACCCGACGCTGAACATCCCGACCTCGGTCACCGACTTCCTCGGCCGCACCACCACCTACACCCTCGACGCCCGCGGCAACGTCCTGAGGAGGACCGACCCCGACCTGCTCCATCAGGACTGGACCTACAACGCCGCCGGCCAGGTCCTCACCGACACCGACCGCGCCGGCATCGTGACCCGCTACCGCTACGACGCCTACGGCCGCACGATCGCTGCCCTGCCGCCGGCGGGCACCCCCTCGGCCAGCACGGCCGCCGCCGGCAAGGGGCCCGACGCCGCCTTCGATGCCGACCCGGCCACGGCCTGGGCCTCGACCGCGGCGGCCGCCTGGGTGCAGATCCAGCTGGCCGGCAACGCGGCCCAGAGGGTCACGACCTACTCGGTGACCGCCGCGGCCGACGCGGCGACCTACCCGGGCAGGACCCCCAAGGACTGGGCCCTGAAGGGCTCCGCCGACGGCACGACCTGGACGACGGTCGACACCCGCACCGGCCAGGCCGCGGCGCTCAACACGGGCTCGGGGACCACCCTCTCGTACGCCGTCACCACCCCCGGGTCGTACAGGTACTATCGCCTGGACGTCACGGCCAACAACGGCGACGCCACGGCCACCCAGCTGGGCGGGGTCGACCTGCGGGCCCCCCAGGCCTCGACACGCAGCGTCTCGGCGCTGGGCTGGGCCTCGGCCAGCTCGACGCCGTCCGCGACCCAGGGGGCCGGCGTCGCCTTCGACCAGACGACGGGCACCACCTGGCTTTCGGGCACCACACCCTGGCTGCAGTACCAGTTCGGCAACGGCGAGGCCTACGCCGTCACCCAGTACCAGCTGACCAGCGGCTCCGACACGTTCACCTACCAGGGGCGGGCCCCGAAGGACTGGCAGCTGCAGGGCTCCGTCGACGGCGTCAGCTGGGCCACGCTCGACTCGCGCACCAACGCCGCCGTCACCGCCAACTCGACCACGACGACCTACACGGTCGCCTCCCCCGGCGTGTACCGCTTCTACCGCCTGAACGTCACGGCCAACAACGGCGACCCGACCTACACCCAGCTGGCCGACGTGCAGCTGCTGGCCGTCGTCTCCGGGGCGACGACCGGCGTCGCCTTCGTCGGCACGATGACGGCCAGCTCGACCCCTAGCCCCACTCAGGGGGCCGCCACCGCCTTCGACCAGGACACGAACACCACCTGGCTGGCCGACACCACCCCCTGGGTCAGGCTCCAGTTCGCCGGCGGGGCCGCCTACACCGTCACCGAGTACCGCTTCACCAGCGGATTCGACACCCCCACCTACCCCGGCCGGGCGCCCAAGAGCTGGCAGCTGCAGGGGTCCAACGACGGCCTGGTCTGGTCCACCCTGGACACCCGGATCAACCAGGCCGACGCCGCCGGCCTGCACGCCACCTCCTACACGGTCGCCACCCCGGGCTCGTACAAGAACTACCGGCTCTATGTCCCCACCAACAACGGCGACCCGAGCTACACCCAGCTGGCCGACCTCGACCTCCGCGTGGCAACCGCGCCGGCCAGCGTCGCCTCGACCGCCTACTCCTTCGCCTACGACGCGGCGGGCAACGTCGCCGCGGCGACCGACCCGCTGGGCAACACGTCCTACGTTCGCTACGACGCGATGAACCGGCCGGCCTCGGCGGTCGACCCCGCCCAGGCCAGGCTGCGGGGGACTGCCGCGAGGAGCGCCTTCGCCTACGACCCCGCCGGCAACCTGGGGACGATGACCGACGCGCTGGGCCGCGTCACGACCTACTCCTACGACGCCCGCGACCGGCTCGTCTCGGCCACCGACCCGGTCAACCAGGGGAGCGTGCGGCACACGACCTACGTCTGGGACGGGATGAACCTGATCGCGACGGTCGACCCGCTGGAGCACAGGACGACCTACGGGTACGACGTCATCAACCGCCTGACCTCGGTCAAGGATGCCCTCAGCCACACCGCGACGTACTCCTACTATTCGCGGATCGACGACGGCATCACCCAGTATTTCTCGATCGTCACCGCGACCGACCCGCGCGGCAACAAGACGACCCAGACCTACGACGCCCGCGGCCGGCTGGCGCAGGTCGACAGTCCGGGCGCGCCCGGCGCGACGACCACGGCCTCCTACCGCTACGACAACAACGGCAACCTCACCACGCTCACCCTCGCCCTGGCGGGCCGGACGACCGCCTACGCCTACGACAACCTCGACCGGCTGACCACGGTCACCGACCCGATGGGGCACGTCACCTCCTACGGCTACACCGCCGCCGGGGACCTCGCCTGGGCGGCCGACCCGCTCAACCACCGGACCACCTACGGCTACGACGCCCGCCGCAACCGAGTCTCCGTTCAGGCCCCCGCCGGCGGCGGCACCACCGCCTATACATACGACCTCGCCGGCCGGCTGACGAGCCTCGTCGACCCGGTCGGCAACGTCACGGCCTGGTCCTACGACGCCGCCGGCCGCGTCGCCGCCGAGGTCGACCCGCTGGGCAAGGTCACCGCCTACCAGTACGACGCCGTCGGCAACCTTACCAACCGCACCGACCGCATCGGCCGCATCACCCAGTACGGCTACGACGACGACGACCGGCTCACCGCCGAGAAATGGCTCCCCGTCGGCGGCGGGACGGCGACCAACCTCATCACCCAGACCTACGACTTCGCCGGCCGCCTGACGCTGATCCAGGACGCCTCGAGCAAGTACGCCTACACCTACTACGACAACAACTTGCTCAGGACCGTCGACGACGCGGGGACATCCGGCCTGCCGCAGGTGACCCTGACCTACGGCTACGACGACGCCAACAACCGCACCAGCGTCGCCGACACCAAGGGGGGGCTGACCAGCTACGCCTACGACGCCCGCGACCGCCTCACGACGATCGCCCAGTCGGGCACCGGCGTCGCATCGAAGTCGGTCGCGATCGCATACGACGCCGCCGACCGTCGCACCACCCTGACCCGCTACAGCGACGCCACCGGCTCGACCGCGGTCTTCGTCTCCAAGTATGCCTACGACGCCGACGACCGGCTCACGACCCTCACCCACCAGACCGCCGCCGGCACCGTCCGCTCCTCGTACGTCTACACCCTCGACGCCGCCGACCGCCTCACCTCCGAGGCCCGCGTCTGGACCACCTCCGGCGGCACCGCAAGCGACACCGTCGGCTACGCCTACACCAACGACGACCAGCTGACGACCGTGACGCATTCCAACGGGTCGTTCGCCGGCGAGTCCTTCGGTTTCGACTCCAACGGCAACCGCAACACCGGCAGCTACGCCACCGGCACGGGCAACCGCACCTCCTCCGACGGCACCTACACCTACGGGTATGATCTCGAGGGGAACCTCACCTCGAAGACGCTCGACGCCAACAACCAGACCCTCTACTTCTGGGACCAGCGCAACCGCCTCACCTCCGCGACCATCAAGGTGGCAGGGGTCACGACGACCGCGACCTACACCTACGACGCCATGGACCGGCGGATCGTCGCCACGTCCGGGGGGACGACCACCGCCACCCTCTACGACGGATCCGCGGCGATCCTCGACTTCGTCAACGGCTCCGGGACTCCGGCGGCCCGCTACCTCCAGGCCGACGCCGTGGACGAGATCCTCGCCCGCGAGGTCGCCGGCACCGTCGGCTGGTACCTCCAGGACCGCCTGGGCACGGTGAGGGATATCGCCAGCAACGCCGGGGCGATCGTCAATCACATCGACTACAAGGTGTACGGCGAAGTCCTGTCCGAGACGGGGGCGATTGGCCTGCGCGACCGGTGGAAGTTCACAGGCAGGGAGCTCGATGCGGCCACAGGGCTCTACTACTACCGGACCCGATACTATGATCCATCATCGGGATCATTCATTAGTGATGATTCAATATCATTCATGGGCGGAGACGCCAATCTCAGCCGATACATAGGAAACAACCCGTCGAATTACTCCGATCCATTCGGGCAATATCCCTTCTTGATCACTGGCGCGATAGGAGCGGTTGGAGGAGGACTTATTGGGGGGGGCATGGCATTGTGGAATGGTGGAGACGGATGGGCAATCGGAGGAGGAGCGATCAAAGGCGGCTTGATCGGAGGCGCCGCCGGACTTACTGGCGGACTCGCTGCCGGTGGTGTATCTGGGACCGGTGGTGCATTTGGATTTTTCGGAGGCGGTACTGGAGGGTCCATTGGAGCAGGTATCGTAGGGGGTGGAGTAGCGGATCTTACTGGTCAAGGTTTAAACTATCTTGGTGGCGGCCAGGATGGTTACTCTCCGAGGCGGACGATCTGTTCTATGGCTGTTGGTGGAGCTTTCGGTGGTGCAGTAGGCGCTCTCAGGCCGACAGTTACGACAGGACATGCGGGGACACAACTCAAGCCGGCTACCCAACAGCTTAATAGCTGCATTCGAGATATATCAAGAAGAACAAAACCGGCGGGTCCTGATCTCACTCCGAAGCCAGTCAGGACGCCCGTCGAATCTCAACCGCTTACTCCCTTCCCACCTGGCAATCCGTCACCGCCACCACCGACTTGGGCAGATGGCCCTCCGCCAATACCTACTGGGATAGTTTACAGACCAACAGGTCCTAAGCCCCCACCAGGCTGGTTTGATTGGTTTTGGAATATGTGGTGATTATTGGATGCGATGCTATAAGCTCGAAGCCCACGCATTCTCGGCCCCGCGCGTCCTGTAATGGGATCGTCGCGCGTACGCCGGATTGGCCCTCCTTCACTGGCACCAACCAAGGACCTCCTCGACCTAAGAGGCTATCCGGCAACCTGATTTCCCCGTAAACTGTTGCTCATCCGGGAGTTCCTGTCATCCCTGAAGCCGATGAGGATGCCCCGATGCGTAAGCCCTACCCATCCGACCTCACCGACGATCAGTGGGCCATCATCGAGCCGCTCATCCGCGTCCACCGGGTGGGGCGGCCGCGGCAGGTCGACATGCGCGAGGTCCTGAACGCGATCTTCTACGTGACCCGCTCGGGCTGCCAGTGGGACATGCTGCCGCACGACCTGCTGCCCAAGAGCACCGTCTACGACCACTTCAAGCGGTGGCGAGACGACGGCACATTGCAGAGGATCATGGACCTGGTTCGCCGCGACGTGCGGGTGGCCGCAGGTCGCGACCCGTCCCCGCGGACCGCGTCGATCGACAGCCAGACGGTCAAGGGGAGCGAGGTCGGCGGCGCCCGCGGCTACGACGGCGGCAAGAAACTCTCGGGCCGCAAGCGTCACATCATCGTGGACAGCCTGGGGTTGCTGCTCGTCGTGCTGGTGACGGCGGCGTCGGCCGACGACGGGACGGTGGCGCCCCGGGTGCTGAGCCGGCTGACGCCCGAGCACCAGTCGCGGCTGGAGGCCGTGCGGGGCGACGGCAAATATCGCAACACTTCGCTGGAGGGTTGGCTGAGGCGGTCGAAGGTCGGCTATGGGGTCGAGGTGGTCAAACGCCCGGCCGGTTCGGTGGGGTTCGCCAAGTTGCCGAAACGCTGGGTGGTGGAGCGGACGTTCGCGTGGCTGGGTCGCTATCGCCGCAACAGCCGCGACTACGAGTGGCGGCCGGAGTCGAGCGAGGCGATGATCAGGTTATGCTCAATCCAGGGCATGCTGGCGCGGTTATGTCCGAATCCAAAAAAAGTAAACCCGTTCAATTACCCGAAAAACCGCCGTTTAGTTACCGGATAGCCTGTAAGACACGTGACGTCAAAGCAGCCCCACCAGCAGACATCGCGCCTCGGGCACTCTGAGGGCGATCCGCTCCGACTCACCGCCCAATTTTTGGGGGGCGGCCTGACAACCAGCGTCCTGACCCCCGCCAGGATCGCCTGGGCCAGCGGGGGGGTGTTAAAAGCAATGCAACAGAAAACCGGATTGAGCCTACCGAGCGCCGGAGTGACAACTGAGGTAAACACTTCTGAGCATCTTTTACCAGGCTCGAAAAGAGCGGTTTTCACTGTGCCTGACTGAACAGCTTTCGCTGAGTCCGTATTTGGCACTCGAAACTGCGGGCATCAAACCAATCGGGCGGGTCAAGGACGTCAGAAATTCGACAAAGAGGGCGGCCTAGGGCAATAAAGTTCGCGCCATGCAGTAGGCTGTGCCGGTGAACGTGCCTCCGGCGAGGCGTGCACGTGGTTCAGAATATGTTACCATGGAGGACCTGAATTAAGATTCGGGGGAAGATCGCGGCAGGGTCGAGGATAGATCGCCGCCAGAGGTGGTACGCATCGTGCCGCAAGGCCTAGCTGGACAGGGGGTCGAGACGTCGATCGAAATCTTGCCGGACCTGCGCGAAGATGATATCAATATGATGATGCATAAGTAGTCCTACTGTGCGCGAATGGGTAGTCAAGCAACGCCATCGTGCCGGGAGGCCCTCATTTTCTCGATCTGTTTAGCAACTAAGAAATTTTCCTTATATTAGTACAATACCTACATAAGATTTTTAACTCGGAATGAAGTCGCCTATCTCATTCCTCAGGAGTCAAGATGAACGATACCGTGATCATTCAGCTGGCCCATCGTCTTAACCGACTCGAATCGGCCTTCCTAGCAATCGTCGCAATCACCGCGGTCCTCTTGCTTGTGTCGGTGCTGAATTTGGTCGCTCGATGGAAGTCGCGAAATACAATAGTTCTTCGGGATCGTAGCGGGAGGGTCCGCCTGATGTTGAGCACGGAACGCGATGGCCGTCCCGAGATCGTGCTTCTGGATGAGCATGGTGTCGATCGTATCGCGGCATTCATAGAGGACGGAAACCCCGCCATCAGTTTCTTTAACAAAGATCAAATCAATATGATCTACATAGGTGTTGATTCAAACGGACTTCCTGCAATACTCCTGCGTGGCTCGGATGGCAAAAACAGCTTAGATGTCAGCCTCAATGCGAATGGCGAGCCCTACGCCGCGTTCTTCGACCGATCCGGCCGCCAGCGGATCAGCGGCGGAATGTCAATGTCAGGCCACCCAGCTATGGTGTTCTTCGACAGCAAGGGTCAGGAATGCGTCTCTATTGGGTTCGACGCCAACGGCGATCAGATACTAGAAAAACGCAGCAGCGGCGTCCGCGCGGATGGAGAACCAGAGGCTTCGATGGACGGGTAGGCCGCCGCCGCGTTGACCCTCTCGGTCGCCGAGCCGCCGAAGTCCCTCGAGATCCGGGGGGGAGAGGCAGACGGCCAGGGGGGTCGCCATCCAGGCGCGGATCAGGTCGCGTCGGAGCATAGAGGGGGCTATCGAAAGGGGTCTGGTTTGCTCGAGGCCGATCGGAAGAAGAGGGATTGCCCTTGGAAGCGACGTCACATCGGCCTTGTCGAGTCTCCTGCTTCGGCCGGGAATCGCGCCGGGGTCTCCCTCGCGTTTTCCGTCGTCGAATATCCGAGGAAGGCGATCCCCTTCAGCCTCCGCCCGAACTGCCGTTCATAGACGCTTCAGCAATAATGTGGATGTGCTCATCGGTGACCCCGATGCTGCGACATTCTTCCAGGATTGTGCCCTTTATTGATCCTCAGGCTGGTTGAGCCCTTTCTGTCTGGTTCGGATTCGGTTAAGCTCCCGGCCCATGGCGACCACTCGATCCGCCCAAGAGCTTGAAAACCGCCGGCGCCTGGCCGTCGTCCGCGTCAACGACGGCTACGCTCAGACTGAAGTCGCCCGCTTCCTCGGCGTCAACGTCCGCTCGGTCCGCAGGTGGATCGCCGCCCATCGCGCCGAGGGCGAAGCCGGGCTGGCCGCATCGACCGCACCGGGGCAAGCGCCCAGGCTCACTCCCGAGCAGGGCCAGATCGCCCTGGGCTGGCTGGGCAAGCCGGCCACCGAGTTGTGGACCGCCCCACGCATCGCCCAGCTCATGGAGAAGACCTTCGCGGTGAAGTACCACCCTCGCTACCTCAACGAGTGGCTGACCGCCCGGGGCATCACCCCGCAGAAGCCGCGCCGGGTGCCGCGCGAGCGCGACCAAGCCGAGATCGACCGCTGGGTCGCCGAGGACCTGCCGCGCATCAAAAAAAGGTCGAGGGGGATGGGGCCCACCTCGTCCTGATCGACGAGAGCGGCTTCCTAATGGCCCCTACGGTCCGCCGCACCCAGGCCCCGCGCGGTAGGACGCCGGTGATCAAGCAGCGGGCCGCCTATCGCGAGAAGGTCTCGGCCATCGCGGCCCTGTCGCTGGCACCTCACCGGCGGCGGCTCGGCCTGTACTTCGCGACTCGCCCCAAGGGCCACTTCGACAGCGCCGCGGTGGCCGAGTTCCTCCGCAAGCTGATGCGTCACCTGCGGGGCAAGGTCGTCGTGATCTGGGACAACGGCAACATGCACAAGGGGGAGCCGATCCGGGCCGTGCTCCGCGACTTCGAGCGGCTGACGCTGGAGCGACTGCCGCCGTACGCACCGGACCTCAACCCGGTCGAGTGGCTATGGAGCTACCTGAAGTATGGCGAGATGGCCAACTTCGCCCCACGCGACGCGGACCACCTGGATGGCGTGGTCACCGAACATCTCGGGTCGGTCCGCCGCCAGCCCGATCGCCTGAGGGGCTTCTATGCCGGAGCCAAAATCCCCTTGCTGGATAGGATCCAACCAACCTGAGGGGCAATAGCCAGGAGCCGCCCGAAATCAGCGAGTCGTAGACGTGAAGGAAGAATGCCGAGGCTGCGCCTTCGCCCGTCCCGGCGGCGCCGGAATCGACCAGGGGGAGGGAAAAATGGACATTATGGTTTTCATATATAAAAAATCAACATAAATGCACTCGCGGCCGGTCCCACGACCGAAGCATACCCCCGTGGACGATCGGACGGGGTTCTTCTCACGGCGGACGTGAGGGACGCGCCTGGGGCCCCTGTGGGTCGCGTGGCGGGCCTCGCGCAGTCGGATGGAATCGCGTTCGCCAGGTAGGCCCCGGCGTCCTTGTCCTTGCCGGGACGCTCGGCCTGGAGACGCAGGAGGGCGTCGATCTGACCGCGGATGTGGGCCTCGGGGAAGTCCTTATTCCACGACCAGGCCGTCGACCGCGGGTTCGGGCGAGGGAGCGACTGCACGCCGATCTCCGGAGCGGTGCTCCGACCTCGCCCTGGGTCCGGGGACGTAGGACATCGTCCATTCCGGTAGGTCCTCCCGACCCTGAGTCGGATTGAACTCGATGTCGGCGGAGATGTAGCCGGAGCCGATGTGCGGGGCATGCGCGCAGAATTCCGCATAGGACAATCGCGCGGCGTTGCCGTGCTTGACTGCGGCGAAGACCTTGTGCGCACGGCCAGCGATGCGGGCCGTGCCTCGAAGGACACGGCGGTCATCCATCCGGGTCGCGTCCCGGGCCTGGGCCACTCGACGACCTGATCGGCGGCCCCAAAAGACGTGGGACGGCTTCCGCTTCCTAGTCGCTGCGACCCGCGTGGCCTTCGTGGCCTTCATCGCCGGCTGATCTCAATTGATCCGCACCTACCGGCGCGGTAAAAAGGTAAGGCCCCTGGCCAGCGTCCCCACGCTGGCCAGGGGCCTTACACATGATTTGCCCGCGCGACCTTGCCGGGTCGCTTTGGGCGGTAACTCGCAGGGAAAGCACCCCATGACGAGCCAAGTCGATTCTACGCGCACCGCGACCGGTGTCAAAGAGCATTTCTCCGCGGTCCCCAACCGACTCCAGGACGACGCACGGCTCAAGCCGCGCGACCTGATGACGATCGCCGGCATCCTCCGCTACGCCAGAAGCAAGCACTGGGCGTCGATGTCCAACCGCGCGCTCTGCACCCACGGACGGTGCGAGGAGCGCACCATCCAGTACAGCCTCGACCGCCTGGAGCGATCCGGCTGGATCCGCAGGGTGGCCTGCCCCGACGCCCCGGGCTCACGCAGCGGGCGCCTGATCTACCTGACGTGGCGTTCACCTGACGCGGATTGCCCCCCCCCCCGCGGCCCGTTGCACCCGCCACCGTGCTACCCGTTGCACCCGAATTAAAGTCAGAAGAGAGAGAAAGAAAAACGGCCCCCGTGGGCTTGAACAGCCCGGGGCCGGCCGAGAAGGCCGGAGACCGCGGGCCCCTCGACTATGCCACCCTGGGCTGGCTCGACCGGCCGGAGTCGGACCCCCTCCGCAGGATCGCCGAGAAGGCCATGGCCGCCCGCCTGGGGCCCCCGCCCGCTTCAGACGCCGGAAAGCCCGCGCGACCCGCACGATCGCTCCTGGGTCCCCCCAGGACGCTGGCGGGGATGCTGGGCCGGCAGCTGGGCCGGCGGTCGTGAGCATCGGCTAGCCGACGCGGTTGACGTCGTACCTGGGCAGGGCCTTGTCGAGGACCTCCTGGGCGACCTCGCTGATCTTCCGCCCGCGCTGGTAGGCCAGCATGCGGAGCCGGAAGTGGACGTCCTCCGACAGGTAGAGCCGGCGGCCCTCGACCTTCTCGGCGGCCCCGGCCTTGACCTTGCGGCGGCGGACGGCCGGGGTCCGCGCCTCGGAGGCCTGGGCCTCGGGCTGCGGGGCCTCGGTCCCCTGCTCCTCCTCGGCCGGCCCGGCCTCACGCGGCGTCGTCGGCTGCAAGATCCCGGCCGGCAGCTGCATCCCGGTTCGCTTGTCGGCCATCGCGGATCTCCTGAGTGAGGGCTTCGTAGGCGACCGCCCCGATGGTCCGGGGCGCGTAAGTGAGGACCGGCTCGTGCCGGGCGTGGGCTTCCTCGATCTTGATTGACCGGGGGATCTTGGCGGCGAAGACCAGCGGGCCGAACATCTCGCGGAGCTGCCGCTCGACGTCGGCGTGGACGTTGTTCTTCTCGACCTGGGTCAGGAGGATGCCGCCGATCCGCAGGCCCTTGTTCTCCAGATAGCGTGCGACGAGGCCGACGTCTTCCTGGACCTGGCCCAGGCCGAGGACGCCGAACAGGCCGGGCGTGATGGGGACGATCACCTCGCCGACGAAGTTCAGGACATTCGTCGTGACGATCGAGCGGGTCGGGGCGCAGTCCACCAGCGCGTAGTCGTAGCCCCCCTGCCCGTCCATCGCCAACCGCAGTCGTCGCTCGCGGCCGACCTCGTTGGTCAGCGCCGCGGTGACGTCCGCCAGCCCGGCGTCGGATGGGATGACGTCGACGCCGTCGAGTCGGGTCGGGACGATGGCGTCGGCCGCGTCGCAATCCCCGGAGAGGACCTCGGAGATCGTCGGCCGACGGGGCTTCTCGCCGCCGAGCAGGACGTGCGAGGCATTGCCCTGCGGGTCGGTGTCCAGGACGAGCACCCGATGGCCCAGCCTGGCCAGCCCGGCCGCGACGTTGATCACGGTCGTGGTCTTCGCCACGCCCCCCTTGGCCGAGATGAATCCGATCGTTCGCAT
>CP151670.1 GCA_038400315.1 Isosphaeraceae bacterium EP7 | reverse complement strand
CCCTAAGTCCCTCCGTCTTCAGTCAATCGGCAGCGGGACTTCGGGGCTTGAGTTCTATGCTCCTTCAGTCCTACGGCCCATCGGGGCTTTGGCCCCTTCGAGCCAAAAACCTTCGGCTCCAGAGCACCTCAGTTCGACCGGCCTAAAGCACCGAGGGCTCTGAGTGCCACAGCACGTCGGTCCCGTGGAACTTTGTCGCCGGAGGGCAGAGGTCCTGGAGTGCCATGACCCTTCAGACCTTCGGCCCTGGAGATCGGTGGTGCCATGGTTCCTAAGATCCGGCAATCCCGTTGCACCTTGGTTCGCGGGGGCCAGAGTGCATGAGAACCGACGTCCGAAGGTTCCATGGCGCTTTGGCTCTATTGTCCTCTAGAACCATTGCCCATAAGTACCAATGGACCCACGCACGAAGGAACTCCGGGACTTTAGATCCAACGTACTCTCACCCTAAAGGGTCATGGAACCATCGTTCCAGAATCCCGACGAACTTTAGTGCGATGGGAGTTTGGTTCGTTAGGGTGGTGGGACCATGGTACTCGCGAACTTGAGGTCTAGCGGCCTTTGTGGGTTTGGGGCTGTCGTTCCGTGGTTCCTTGGGGCGCAAGGACCACGGTGCTTGAGTGGGTCGAGGAGTCGAGGTGGCGTCGCGGATCGGGGTAGGGGAGGGGGGGCATGCTGGATGTCGAGTCGCCCTGAGTCCATTACGAAAACTGGGTTCTTGCCGAGGTAGGCACCGGAGGGCAGGGTAGGGGTGAGGCCATGCTTCACAGATAGCTTGACGAGAGAGGAGGCGAGCAGATGGGGACGACCATACTGCGAATCGTGATGGTCGCCTTCGGCGTGGCCATCCTCATTGTCGGTCTGACCAGGGCCAGACGATCCTTCCGACTCGCGAGGTCGGGCATCCGGACCGTCGCCGTCGTGGTCGCCTCCGAGGGGGACGTGGATACCGTCCCCGAGATCGACGTCGAGTTCGAGGGCCGGATCTCCGGGGAGCGACACCGGGCTCGACTGACCAGCGGCAGCGGCGGGCCTCCCGTCGGCGAACTGATCGAGGTCCTCTATGATCCGGATGAACCGGGCGTTGCCTGCGGCTCGTCGCTCTCGCAGATGTGGTTCTGCCCGGTCTGCTTCACAGGTCTCGGGATGATCATCGTGCTGGCGGCATGCTTCGGGGAGCCGGGGAGCGGGTGAGATCTCTGCTTGCGGGCTGCCTCGGAGCATGGCGGCGATGGGGCGTACTTCGAAGGAGCGGGGGAGGGGGTTGGACGGTGCAAACGTCCGGCAAGATTCCGAGATTTACGGAGGGGGTTTAGCCCGTCTAATCTCCCCGAATTCGCGAGGGAGCCCAATGAGAGTAATCGTCACGGGCGATCGAGACTGGAGTCTTCGCCCGACGATGACCACCACGATCCTTAAGCTTCTGATCGCCGAGCATGGTCCCGACCTGGTCATCGTCCATGGCGGTGCCAGAGGCGTCGATCAGGCCTTCAAGCTGGCCTGTCAGGAGCTGGGCATCGCCTGCGAGGAACACCCCGCACGATGGGACGAACTCGGCTAGATGGCCGGCCCGATCCGCAACGCCGCAATGTTCAGGGAAGGGGCAGACCTCTGCCTGGTCTTCCACCCGTTCCTCCCCCGATCGCGAAGGTCGAAGGACTCGCCAATCAGGCCAGGGCAGCGGCTATCCCCACCTGGCTCATCGACAGGGAAGGGGCCGAGCCGAAGCGACTGCATGCGGGCGACCCCCGCTAGAGTGATTAGGCGTCGGATCGCATGCCGAGCGGCCATGATAAAGGATGCAAAGGGGGAAATACGAAACGTCTAGGACCCGCTCCTTGCTGAGGACATCCGTCGCTTTCATCATGCCGCGTTGGTGGCGAGGTGCCGCAGTGAAGCGAAGGATCTCACAAGGAAGATCATATGAGAATGTTTTGCGGATCGGCCGCCATCTTCGTCCTTTTTATGGCCGCCACGCAGACCCGCGCCGACACGATAAGCGGTATGGTCTCGGGCTACGTCATTGGTGAGCAGCGTATCGCGCAGCCCGGCTCCCCTGACGACGTCATCGACTTCTCCGGTCCCGGCCAGGCATCGTTCACGGCCTTCGGCGACCTGGCCAATGGCCGAATCGACTTCGCCAGCATCAACGTCGGCGGCGTTGAAGCGATCTATCAACGCGGCAACTCAACGAACCTGCGGTTCAATTATCGGGACTCTGTCGCGGGCCAGGGGTCGGATTCTCTCTTCTTAAGCTACGGCACCGGGGGGACGTCGGGCTCGAGTTCCGCCAGTTATGAGTTTCTCGATCCGACGGGCAACTTCTTCGAATCCGGCATTTTCGGCTACGGGACTTCGATCTTTGCGTCCGCGATCAGGTCCGTAGGCATCTTCCCGGCCACCACCGTAACGAGAGCCAGCCTATCGGCCAACAGGGCCGCCCCGGAGCCGTCATCCCTCCTGATGGTCGGCCTGGCCGGGGTGCTGGTGATCGCCGGCAAGCGGTTGGTCTGATCGGCGACCCCTCCTGCAATTCTTGCGATCAAGGGGGGATTAGACGGTTAAACTCTTCCGAAGTCGCGACGCCCATCGCCTTGGGCAGGCGAATTATGCAGAATGCATAATGAACCGGTCGAGGGGGTTGTCCGGCAACAGCGCGATCGAGGAGGGCCACATCCACGCCGACGCGGGGCTGATCGTCGACCTGCTCTCCCGGCACCCGAACGTGAGGGCCTGCCTGAGCGGGCACCTCCACCAGGTGGAGCACGTCGAGATCAAGGGGATCCACTTCTATTGCAACGGGGCCGTCTGCGGCAGCTGGTGGAGGGGCAAGAACCGGGGATTCCCCGAAGGCTATGCATTAATCGATCTGTTCGACGACGGCACACTCGATTGCCGCTACACTCCCTACGGTTGGACTGCCGAGGCCGATCGCTGAAGTCCCGTTGATCAGATTGAGACTTGGGACGACCGGAAGCTAACAGGGACTTTATGACCGTAGGTGAACGCCCTAAATGCCTGCTACGCATTGTGAAAGACGGCGACCCTCTTATTGGGGTTACTAAGATGGATGATCCGGGCCGCTTCTAGAGACGCCAGCGTCGAGTCTGAGCGTTCACAGAGAAGATCGTCCCCAAGGAACCACGAACCCCGCATCTCGCGAAGCCTCAGAGCTCATGACGGGTCACCATCTGTCGCGCTTCGATAGGGCGAGGGTGACGATACCGGGCCCCAAAAGGATTAAAACTAGATGAGCGATACCGATCAGAAAACCGGTCATCGTCGATAGTTTCGCCAACTTTTGGGGGATCATCAATGCGCCATATCCCCATTCTAGGGTCAACTTAACTCCCAAAAAGAGAAGGAGAGCACCGACGAAGGCGCTAATGCATCCGACTGTAAATTCATCGACGGATTTTTTACTGATGGATATACACCCAAAGAATAGGAACGCGCCTGGGACGATGTAGATTCCTAGGATGTAGATGTTTTGGATTCTCGCGAGCACCTTGCTCAAGAGCGACTCGGTGGAACCCCAGAACAGCGGCGAAGCGAGCCCACACCAGATCAGGAACCCGAAATAGGGCCAGAGGGCGAGTATCGGCCAGTATGAAGTGAACGCATCCTTTGCCCATCGCCACGCAGCCCGAGCCCAGTTCCACCTCATCGACCGCACGCGACGATCCGCCGCTTCGCTCAGCTTCGATTCCACCCACGAGGCGAACGGCACACGCTGGGAGGACTCGCGAGTGCTGTAATCGTAGTGCGCGACAAGCGTCGTGGTCGCCGGTGCAGTCATCTGCTTCGCGGCGAGCCGTCGCGCAGACGCACGCTCGCTCGCGAGTCTGACGCGGCGGAGATCCTCCTTAAACACCTTCGATCGACTCGGCAATTCCTTGCCGATGGCGGAGAGGCGCTGGAAGTCTGTGGCCGCTGCCTCGTCTTCTTTCTGGAGTCGTGTCTTCAGCTGATCGAGCCACTTCGCGATGCGGGTCGCGTCGAGCACACGCTCGTGAATGCCCTCGACTTCTTCTCTCACCTCGACCCTAGCCTCCTCCTGCCGCCTCATCAGATCCTCAACATTCTTCTGCCTCTCCGTTCGTTTCGCCTCCACGAGCTTCATCTTTTTCTCGAGGAGAGCCGAGACGTCATTACCGGGAGGATCGGGGCTCTGCCCCGTGGTCTCTGTCCGAGCGACAGGCCCTGAAGGCTCCGTACGGTCTCCCGACGACTGCGAGGCGACACGTGCGGGGTTCGGGAATAAGGGGACATCCGCGAGGTCACCACCCGGCTGACTCGGTGAGTGGAGCTGGGGGTCGGGCGGGTCATAGTCGGCGACCGCTCTTTCGTCGAGACGCGCTTTCAAATCTTCCTTGCGTGATTCGATCTTGCGAGAAGCGAGGTCCTTCAGCTGGCGGAGGGTTAGGAACTGATCGCCGGACGCGACCCCTTCGCGGAGAGCCGAGACGAAACCGTCGGTGAACGCGGTGCCCGAACTGTCCGGGAGGATGTAGCTCACCGCGTTACTCGGGGCCGAGCACAGCAGGGAGATGCCGCGTTTAACGAAGGACCTCGCGGCGGCCTCGTCCCCGGACCCGAGGAATAGGCGGGCGGCCTCCGCGGAGAAGCAGGCATCCAGGATCGCGCACAACCTGATCCAAGCGGCCTCTCGCTTGACCGTCTCGGCGAGGGTCTTCCCGATGAAGCTCGATGCGAGCGGGTTCTCGGCCCTGGTCTTCTTCACCGCGAAGTAGAAGTCCTGCCCGCTGAACGCGCCGTGGCCGACGTAATAGAGCAGGAGCGTGATGTCCTCCTTCCCCTCGGCCTTCAGGCGTTCGAGGCGTCCTTTGAGGAAGCGGCCGATCATGGCGTCCTGGTCGTCGGCGGACCGATCGGAGTTGAACAAGTCCAGGCCGTCGGCGGACTGCATCTGCTCAGCCTTGGCGCGGAAGCCCGCGAACCGGACTCCAAGGTCCGCCGCCGCATATTTCTTGAACAGGTCGCGAGATCTCTCGAAGGCCAGGTCCGAGGTGAACCCGGGGGCGTCGGGGAATTCCTTGGCGCCGAGGATCACCGCTAAAAAATGCGTCTTTGACATTTTATTCGATTTTCAGATCGGCCCCTGGGATCCGCCTGCGCGGAGAGCCTCCTTGAGCGCCTCCAGGGCCGTTTGGCTCGTCACATTCTCCAACACAACCTCGCCCCGCCCGGTTCGGATCGTGACCGAGGCCGACTGATACTTACTCAGGAAGGCTGCGATCCCCTTCGCCAACGCGACGGCGGCCGGGGCGCCGAAGATCAGGGCGAGCGAGGCGCCCAGATCTTGCGTGTCCGAACGCTCTCGTTGCCTCTCTACCGAGACGCCCGAGACCGTCTGGAAGCGACTCTGCGAGTTGGTTTGCCTGTCGGGGGTCTGCGGCGCGCACCGAGATGAGGATTGCCGATTCGTCCATAAATGCCCCTACATTCGGCCGAGCAAGATCGAGTATCCGGATTCGTCATGTTACGGCGCGAAATCCGTGTCGCACAAGAACTCTGCCAATCGGGCTCATCCCGCTCCTTGCTCCATCGTTAGTCCGACCAGTTAAACCCGGTCCGCTGTGCCATGACATCGACCGGGTTGAATGCCCAGGCTCACCTTAGAACAAGGTGCAGCATCGCCCGTTCGCTCTGGTGCTCGTCATATTCCTCCCTCATCCGCCTCGTCTTACTACTCGAGTTTGCCGTGCCCGTCGCCGGAGAAGAGCACCGGACGCAGAACTCGGCCACGGACAGTTCCCGGCCGCCGCACCCCGGGCAGTGGGGGGCAATCCTGGCAGACTCCTCGACCTTGCCTCTGGCGGTGACGTAGCCGCGTCCATCGACCCGACGGCCAACCCAGTTCTTCTCGGTTCCGACCTGACGAGGTTGCGGGCCGCACCAGATCCCACCTTCCCCGACGAGAGTCAGGGGAGGCAGAGAGCCCGTACGGCCTGCCATGCCCTTGAGGGATGATAGGTCCGCCGGCCGGCCGCCTCTCGACCTGTCCGGCTCATCCTCAACGAGTGGGGCATCGGCCAGATCCTCGGCCGCGATCATCAGGTCGAGCGGGGAAGGGCCCTTACCGGGCAGGATGTCGAAGCCGCCGGTGAACCCCGAATGGACGCCGGCGGTCGATTCCCATCCGCCGACACAGCCGCCGGCGAACAGCTCCGACTCCCGCACCGGGTCGTTGGCGTGCCGCCGGCCCCGGTAGGATCTGGAGCTTTCCTTGATCCAACGTCCGTCGTCGCCGGGGGCGAGGCCCCGAGCGGCCATTTCGGACGGCGAGATGATGGCCGCCGGCCCGTCGGGGCAGTCGTCCCATCGCTGGAGCCTGTGGAGGGCCTCGGCCTCGTCGAGGACCCGGCAGAGGACGCGGGCAGGCCACCCCATCTCGGAGGCTAGCCTTCCAACGGGCGCGATCATGGGCAGGCCTGCCATCGCGTCGAGGAGGCGTTGGACCTTGTGCCCTATGACGCCCGGGTCGGCCTGGGCCGTCGTCAGCGAGGCAATCGGCATGGATAGACCCCTGCTCGCCTGAGTTAGTGTCCTATCCAATTTTAGGGTAAGATGTTATCACGTCAAGTCTTGTGGAAAAGAGAATGGATAATCTCTGACGCATTCTCACGAATATATGCAGGGGGGAGTCTTTGCCGGGCGTGGAGCGTGCGAAATGACCGTCAAGCAGCTCGATCGAATCGCCCGCGACCTTGTCGCCTATCGCGATGTTCGCATGCGCGGGGACGTCACGATGTCCGCGGCCGCCAAGAAGGCCGGCTGCCACAGGCGTACCTTGCAACGTCGAATGGCCCTGATCCCCCCGGAATTCCTCGCGGACATCGACCGCTCCATCCGCCTCGTCAGGGAGGCCGCCCGAAATCCGGGCCGGTCGCGCGATTGAATTCTTGAATTCTCCCGGAGGATTTCGCCATGAGCGGCACCGGAGGGTCACGTCCCGGCGCCGGCCGGCCGCCCAAGGCGGAGAAATTCGCCGGGACAATCGCCAAGTCCGAGCGGAAGATCGCCGACCGGCTGCCGTCGATCATCGACCGCATGTTCGAACTCGCCGACGGAGTTGTCGTCGCCGAGGCCGGCAAGGACGGCGAAGTCCGGGTCTATACCCGTCCGCCCGACTTCAAGGCTGGGGCCTACCTGATCGACCGCATCCTGGGCAAGCCGAGGGTCGCGACGGACCCCGAAGATTCGCAGGCCGGGCTGCACGTTCACATCACGGACGCGGCCTTCGCCGAGCGGCTCGCCAAGATCTACGGCCCTGAGCCTTCGCCGTAGCGGATGGGGGGAGTCGATGGCCGGCAATGCTCTCGCGGCTCTGGCCTTCGACCGGTTCGCCGCTGCGGCACGCGACGCCGGCTGCCCCCCGGACTTGGTGTCGAACCTGATCCGGGCGGGGTGCCCGCTCCAGCCGAAGCAGCTGAGGGCCTCGGCCGCCGCCCGCGAATGCGACCGCCCCGACGGCCCCGACGAGGTTGGCTACGGCGGGGCGCGAGGCGGGGGCAAGAGCCATTGGATGATGGCCCAGATGGCCGCCGACGACTGCCAACGCTATCCCGGGCTGAAGTGCCTGCTGCTCAGGAAGGTCGGCCGGTCCAACACCGAGGGGATGGAAGACCTGTTGCCCAAGGTCATCGGCGGCCTGGAATACGACTACGTGCCGACGAAGGGCCAGCTCCGGTTCCCCAACGGCAGCCGGATCGTGACCGGTCATTTCCAGAATGAGAAGGACATCGACAAGTATCTCGGGCTGGAATACGACACCATCGGGGTCGAGGAAGCGACGACGCTGACCTCCTCCAAATACAAGGCGATCCAGACATGCAACCGGACCAGCAAGCCCGGCTGGCGGCCCCGGATCTACTCGACCACCAACCCCGGCGGCATCGGCCACGCCTGGTACAAGCGTCGGTTCGTCTCCCCGGCCCGCAAGGGGGCCGAGCACGAGACCCGGTTCATCCCGGCCACCGTGGACGACAATCGGGCCACCAATCCCGGCTACCGCAAGGTGCTCGACCGACTCACCGGCTGGCAGCTGCGGGCCTGGCGGTACGGGGACTGGGACATCGCCGCCGGCCAGTTCTTCACCACCTGGCGGGCCGATCTCCACGTCCTGCCGGCGTTCGATGTGCCGCTGGAATGGGACGTCTGGCTGGCCCTGGACTACGGCTTCACCCATTACACCGCCTGCTACCTGATGGGCTCCGACGGCGACGGCAACATCTACGCCCTCGACGAGCATGCGGAACGCCGGGCCCTCCCCGAGACCCACGCATCGGCCATCCGCGACATGCTCGGCCGCAACGGCATCGAGCCGCACCGGGTGCTGGCCACCGTCGCCGGCCACGACGTCTTCAGCAAGGACCGCAACGGCCGGACGATCGCCGAGGACTACGAGGACGCCGGGCTGGTCCTCGAGCGGGCGATCAACGACCGGATCAACGGGGCCGGCACAATCCTTAAACGGCTGGGCGATCCCGAGCGGGGCATCCCCCCGACGCTGTTCATCTCCGAGCGGTGCCCGAGGCTCATCGAGTGCCTGCCGGCGATGGAGCACGACCCGGCCCAGCCGGAGAAGGTCCGGAAGGTGGACACCGACGACGACGGGGTCGGCGGCGACGACTCCTACGACGCCTTCCGATACGGCGTCATGCACCACGCCGGCCTGCGGGCGGTCGGCTACTCCGACAATCCCTTCGACGATTGGCGGGGCTGATGGCCAACATGCTGGGGCGATTCATGACCGGGATCCGGGCGGGGCTCAACGCGTTCCGCGAGTCGTCGTTCTCCACCTCGCGAGGGGCGGGGGGCCGGGGCGACTTCGCGTCCTATGAGGCCCGGCTCCAACGCTACCAGGTCTACTGGGGCCTGTACGAGAATTCGGTCTATCGCGACGTCCTCAACGGCCTCGCGCCCGCCATGCGGTCGAGGCTCGGCCTCTACCGCTCGATCCGCTCGATCTACAACCCGAGCTACCGACTGGGCGAGTTCTGGGCCACCCACCTGATGGGCGGCCCGCTCGACACCGCGGCCGGCGACGGGTCGGTGACCCGTGCCGCGTTGCCGATCGCCGGGGCGAGCCCCGCGTTACGCCTGGCCCTGTCTCGGCTCTGGCGGGACTCCAACTGGCAGACGGGCAAGTCGATCTGGGGCCGGTACGGCGCCGTGATGGGCGACGCACCGATGGAGGTCCACAACGACCCGGCCAAGGGCCGCGTCACGCTCGTCCCGGTCGACCCCCGCAAGCTGGTCGACTTCGAGCTGGACCGCGGCGGCAACGTCCGGGGCTACACCTTCCAGGAGGACCGGCCCGACCCGGAGTACCCCGGGCGGACGGCCCGCTATGCCAAGGTGGTCGAGCGGGGGGACGGCGACGACGTCCTCTATCGCACGACGCGTGACGACGCCCCGTACGCCTGGGGGCCCGAGGGCGTCGAGTGGGTATTGCCCTACGGGTTCGTCCCGTTCGTCTGGGCCCAGCACCTCGACGTCGGGGCCGGGGCGGGGTGGTCGGAGCTGCACGCCGAGCGGGGCAAGATCTTCGAGGTGGACGATCAGGCCTCGGTCCTGAACGACTTCGTGCGGCGGATGGCGAATGCCCCGTGGGCGTTCCCGGCCAAGCAGCCGTCCGTCGGGGTCACGATGCCCGCCCCGAAGTCGGGGCCGGTCAGCCAGTTCGCCGCCACGCAGGCCGAGGGGCGGTCCGATCCCGGGCGCGACCAGCATCCGGCGATCTGGCTGGGCGAGGGGGCGGGGACTCCCACGGCCCTGGTCACCAATCTCAACATCGCCGACGTGGTGGCCTCGATCGCCGGGCTCTCCGCCGAGATCGAGCGCGACTTCCCCGAGCTGCGATTCGACCGCCTGCGTGCCAGCGGGGACGCCAGCGGCGAGGCCCTGCGGATTGCACGACAGCCCGCCGAGGCCAAGGTGCTCGGACGCAGGGCGAGCTACGACGACGCCCTGGTCCGGGCCCACCAGATGGCCGCCGCGATCGGCGGCTTCGAGGGGTATGCCGGCTATGAGGGCTTCGGCCTGGAAAGCTACCGGGCCGGCACGCTCGACCACTCGATCGGCTCCAGGCCGGTCTTTGGGCTCGACGAGGCCGACCGCATCGCAGACGAGCAGGCCAGGGCATCGGCCTTAGGCGCCCTGGTGTCGGCGGGCGTACCGCTGGCCATCGCCATGCGGCGGACGGGCTTCGACGACGGCGAGATCGCGGCGGCCTCGGCCGAGAAGGCCGCACTCAATCCCGCCTCGGACTCCTCAATCGACGCTCCTAACGAGGTGGAATCATGATCATCCGATTGAACCCCGACGCGGACGGGGGAGGCGGCGGAGCCGTCGCCGATCCGACCGCCGAACTGAAGATCGTCGGCGACAAGCTGGCCAAGCTGGAGGCCGCCGAGGCCAGGAGGCTCAAGGCCTCCGAGGCGAGCGGGTTCGCCGACCAGCTCAAGGCCCGCGAGAACGACGCCATCGGCTATGCCCGCGACCTCCACCGCGAGCTGACCGAGGCCCGCGAGAAGCTCGCCCAGGCCGAGGGCAGGGTGCCCGCCGGCTCGGTCGTGGCCTCCGCTAAGGACATCGAGGCCCTCGACCACTACCGCAAGCTCGGCAAGGCCGAAGAGCTGACGAAGGCCATCGAGGACGGCAAGGCCGCCGCCGAGAGGGCCTCTCGAATGGAGCGGGCCGAGGAGCTTCGCACCGTCGCCGAGGTCGGCGGCTTCAATCCCAGGGTCCTGTCCACGCTCGCCGCCGATCTCCGGTTCGAGATCAGGGACGAGAAGGTCGGGGCCAGGGACGCCAAGGTCGCCTACGTCGTCCCCCGCGAGGGCGAGGACGGCCAGCCGATCAGGCTCGCCGACCACGCGGCGAAGCAGTGGGCCGAGTTCCTGCCCAGCCTCAGGCCGGGGCAGGCTCAGGCAGCACCTGGTCTCCCCAGGGGCCACCAGTCGGCATCGTCCGGCTCACGACCGGTTCCCGCGCCGATGGGCTCGCGGGTCGAGAAGTATTTCCAGAACGGCCGGCTCGGCGGCATCTGACCTCACGCTCGGAAAGGGGCGATTCAATGGCTGTGATCACGTTCGATGCGAACAATCTGAACCCGACCAACTTCCCTAACTGCGAGCTCTACACCCACGTCCCGGCCGAGGCGATGGCCGCGGGCAAGTGCGGGTATCTGCTCGCCACCGGCAAAGTCGGCGTCGCAGCCCTCACGGTGTCGGGCAAGAAAAATCCAATCGGTGTGAACCTCCGCGGCGTCTCGCCCGGGCAGGCGGCCGGCATCATGCGGAGAGGTTACATCTCGGGCTTCAACGTCTCTGGGCTCAGCTGCGGCGCCTTGGTCTATGTCAACGACGCCGG
This sequence comes from Isosphaeraceae bacterium EP7, assembly GCA_038400315.1. Classification (NCBI taxonomy): domain Bacteria; kingdom Pseudomonadati; phylum Planctomycetota; class Planctomycetia; order Isosphaerales; family Isosphaeraceae; genus Kueselia; species Kueselia aquadivae. The sequence goes on along the minus strand of CP151670.1, from coordinate 29,494 downwards.
CGACCTGGATACCGCGGCGGGAACCGTCTCGATCGTCGTCGGCCGCGTGGAGGCGACCTCCGACGGCGAGTTCTCCAAGATCATCTACCTCGACTTCCCCAAGCCGGCCCTCGTGGCCTGACCGCCTCGCTTCATTTCCCGCCGGGTCCGCCATGGCCGGCTTTTCTCCTCGCTAGGAGGTTCACGATGGGCGTGATTCACGGTGCGCTCGGCCTGCCGGACCTGGACAACTCGTATGTCAACCAGGTCGGGCAGACGACGATTTACGGCGCCACGGTCGAGCTGATCGACAGGTTCAACCAGGAGATCGCCACTAGCACGGAGTTCTTCGTCGATCAGTCGACGGACCTCTACAAGTGGCGATTCAAGACGATCGGCGGCGGCGAGCTTCAGCTCCGCATGGAGCAGACCGCGCCACAGGCGGTCAAGGCCGGACCGGGCTACGAAGTCGCGCTCCCGCTCGAAGACTACGCGGCGCAGATTTTGGTCGATGACGTGACCATCAAGAAGATGCGCCTCCAAGAACTCAACCGCCACGTCGAGACGGTCCTCAATCAAGGCCGCAACGTCGTCCGCAAGCAGATCCTCAGAGCCCTGTTCAACAACGTCGCCCGTACATTCAAGGATCAGGAGTGGGGCGATCTGATCATCCAGCCGTTCGCCAACGGGGATGGCGTCCTGTTCGAACCGACGATCGGCACCTCGGCCTACGCGACCGAGAATCACTTCATCGTGTCCAATTACCTCGCATCGGCGATCAGCGATACGAACGACCCCTATGCCGTGATCGTTGCCGAATTGGAGGAGCACTACGGCGAGTCGGCCGGCGGCTCCAACGTGGTGGTACTGATCCACCCCGACCAGGCCAACGTCACCAAGGCCATGACCGGCTTCGTGGATGAGCCGGATCGGTTCATCGTCCTCGGCGACGACACCGCCCGGCCAGCGGGCAGCCCCAATATCCCGTCCTCGGCCCGGATCATCGGCCGAGTGTCGGGCGCCTGGGTGGCCACCTGGAGGTGGATTCCCACCGGGTACATGCTCGGCATTCACGCCGATGCCCCGGCCCCGCTATACGAGCGGATCGACCCGATCGAGCAGGGATTCGGCCGGGGGCTGCAACTGGTGGCCAAGGACGAGGAATTCCCCATGGAATCCTCATTCTGGCGGCACCGGTTCGGGATGGGCGTGGTCAATCGGCTCAACGGAGTCGTCGTCCAGCTCAAGGCCAGCGGCAGCTACGACGTGCCCGCCGCCCTCGTCTATTGATCCGAGATGCCCGGTCGGGCTGTTCCCGGCCGGGCGATCGAATCGCATCGAACGCTGAAGGAGGGTCGGATCGTGGCGAACGTCTACGCCGAGAAGAAGCGGGCCGCGGCCGTCGCCCAACAGGCCGAGAGCCTGGCGGCGATGGCCCGCGACTTGAAGACGCTGACCGAGCAGGTGGCGCACATCAAGGCCTACGTGGACGCGCAGGGCCACAAGCCCGCGGCCCCGCCGTCCGAGGCCGGGGCGCCGGCCGGCGCCCCCAAGAAGGGGGCCTGAACCATGGCGACGCTCGCCCAGGTCGAGGCCGAGATCGTCTCACGCGTAGGCCCTTGGCTCACCAGGGCGGGCAAGTCGGCCGCCGCCACTGGCTCGAACCCGGACCTGGTGGGCCCGATCTCCCGGTCCATCCGCGGGGCGGGCGGCTCGGTCGCCGCGCTGGGGGTCGTGTCGCAGGCCGACCTCGACACGGTCGACGCGGGCAGCCTGGACCTGATGCTCGAGCTGGCGGAGGTCTACACGCTGGAGTCCCTGACCGCCTCGTTCTCGTCCACCTCCATTCAGGAGCTGGACTACAAGGAGACGTTCTCCGGCGGGGGAGGCCTCGCGGCCGCGATCTCCGCCCTCTGGAAGAGGCTCGGCAAGGTCCACGGGTTCGGCGACTCGGCCATCACGGCCGGGGTCATCGACCTGAACATCGGCGGGCACGGCGACCCAACGGGCTTCCCCTGCAGCTGAACGAGCGGCACATCGCGGGCCGCCCCGACCGAGTGAACCGAGACGCCCGCCCCGGCCGCCGCTCGGCGGGGGCGGGCCGTCGGGCGGAATCTCGGCGACGTTCGGCGTGCATGCCTACTCGATCTCGCACGTCCTGAACTCCTCGGCCGGGGTCTCGCCCGTGACCGGGCGGGCATCTCCGCGTTTGAATTCGGCCCAGAACCATCCACCGGAGTGCGACCCGTGCCCTATCCCAGCACCGCCCCGCCGGCCGACCCCCGGATCGACACCGTCGCAAACCCGACCGTGACGTTCCTGTCGCCCTACACCCAGGGCGCCGGCTGCCCTCACGACCTCGTGAACCTCGAATCCTCAACCCCGTTCGCGCCGAAGCTCGGGACGGCCTTTAACGGCAACTCGCAGGGCGGGACCGGCACGTTCCCGAGTTGGGTCACGTCGTCCTTCGGCGATGCCGGGACCGTCAAGGGGATGCGGTGGCAGATCGGTCAGCGTGGCCTCCGCTGGCAGGGTCGCGGCCCGACCTCGGTGCCGGCGAACATGACGATCGCGTGCGTGTTCATGCACGAGATCCCGGCCGGCGACCGGATGCATCCGGCCGGGCGGTCCATCGACCTATTCGGCACCGACGCGGGGATCAGCGGCATCTCGATCGGCGCGACCGTAAATGAGAACGGCGCCGTCCAGATCGCCGAGAAGACGACGGGAGGGACCGTGCGGATCCTCCTCCCCGGCGGAGTCCCGCGAATCCTCCTCCCGGGGGTGAAGTACGCCGTCGCGATCACGGCCATTGCCGCCGGGAACGCCCGCATCCTGAATATCTACGACTATGGCGCCCAGGCGGCCAACGCCCAATTCTCGTACACCGGGGCGGGCGCGATCTCCTTCGGGTCGGTCAACAATGACATCAACGTCGCCCAGGCGATCGACTCATCGTCGGGCATGACATTCGCCGGCGTGAACTACTGCGCGATCGTCGATAATCAGTCGTGGGACAGCACGGCGAACACCAATTTCCAGAATTTCTACCAGGACCCGTGGGCTCTCGCCCGCGCAACGGCGTACACCTCTTCCTCCGGGACGATGGAGCCCGGGGCGCTGTCGTTCGCCGGCTCGAACGGGTCCAGCGTGACGATGTCCCTGACCCGTCCCAAGGCCGGAATCTGGCCGGTGACGGCGAACCTCTACCGATACCCGGTCCCCGGCTCCTCGACGACCTCCCTGACGCCGATCTTCGCGACATCCTTCACCAACTCGGCGTCCGCCCCGGCGACGTTCGTCGACTCCGGCGTCGGCGCCGACACGTCGTACAGTTATATCGTCGAATATGTCGATTCAACGCCGACGACGCCGCAGAAGGTGAAGTCCCTCGAGGCGTTGGGCCGGACGCGACGGGCCTCGGCCCGGTTCTGCCTCTGGGGAGGGAACTTCCTGACGATCGCGAACCTGTGGAGCGGGATCGCCGCCTATTTCGACGCCGCGCGATCCAGGGTGGCCGCGAATCAGATGGTCCTCGCGTCCGGGAGCCTGACCGGCACGGCGGTCAACTCGCAGACCCCCGGGACGTTCTTCGTCGGCTACCACGGGGCCGTGACGAACGCGGCCGGAACCTACACGCTGAACCTCAGCTCATGGGGGATCGCCGGGCTGACCACCACGGCGACGATCGCCTATAACGCGGCCCCGTCGGCGATCGCTCTGGCGCTCACGAACGCGGCGACGGCGGCCGGGAAGTCGATCACATTCGCCGGCGCCGGATCGACCCCGACCCTCGCGGCCCAAGCTTCGCTCACGTGCTCCGGGGCCGATGTTCCGACGTTCTGGGGCACGAAGACGATCACCGCGACCCTCTCGGGCCAGACGGCCGGCGCCTATCTCCAGGTTGGCTCGAACTACGGCAATTTCCTGTCGACTTGCCTGGCGCAGAATTTCACGCCGATCGTCGAGGCGGGAGTGAGCGAGACGACCGCCGTTGGTCTCTCGACCGGCATGGCGAAGATCGCGAATGACATGATCGCCTCCGGCGTCGCGACCGTCTACCTCAGCGTCAGTGCTCCCCGGGCGGCGCAGTCCGCGTCCGTCACAGCCATCGCCACGGCGATGATTGACGCGGTCAACGCGCTCGACAACGGCTCGACGATCGTCTCCCTGGGCTCCCCGGCGGCGGCCTACTACGCGACGAGCCAGGGTCGGCCTAACGAGTCGTCGCAGACGGTCCCGCTGGGCGTCGCGATCAATTACGGGATGGCGATCCAGCGGAAGCTCGACCTGCCCTACTACAACGTGACGACCGTCAACGTCACGGGGACGGGCGGAGCGCCGACGCTCTCGGAGATCGCGGCCGCGATCCCCAGTTGGACGATCGGCAACCTGACGAACAAGACCAACATGGTCCTCGCCTCGTCCGAGCACACGGCGATCGGCGTCGATATGACGGCCTCGATGACGGCCCAGGGCTACACCGCACCACGCGGGGCCGCTCTCGAAAACCTCGATGCGTCGGTCGCCTCGGCCGTCGCCACGTCGACGGCCGCAGCCGCATCCGCCAACTCGGCCGACTCCAAGCTCAGCACGGCGATCCTCGCCAAGATCACCAACCTGCCCACGTCAGGCGGGATGACGCTTGCCGCCACGCAGGCGTTCAACAACACGGGCCAGACGACCAACCTGCCCACCACAGGCGGCGGCGGCTCCGGCCCGACGCTTGCCGAGATGAAGGCCGATGCCGCGACGTGGACAATCGGCACGGTGACGACCCTGACGGGCAAGAACGGATTCAAGCTCGCTTCCGACGGCTTGGATTCGATCGTGGTCGAGTCGGGAATCAACATGCGTCAGGCGATGTCGCCGATCCTCGCCTATGCGGCGGGGAACACGGCCGGGGCCGGGACGTCGAATGTCTCGTTCGCGGCGGCCGGCACTCCCGGGACGGCCCGGATCACCGCCGCCCTCAGCGGCGGCAACCGGACCAACACCTTGAACCTACCCGCCTGATCAAGGCGATCACCGGACGGGGCATCTCGCTTCGGGTCAACGTCGGCTCCGAGCAGGGCAAGCCGCCGCAGTATCCCACGGTGGTCGGGGTCAGTTGGAACTTCGACGGCCAGCAGTCCACCACGATCCAGATCAGCGACCGCCGGGCCGAGCAGAAGAAGGGGAGGACTCGATGATGCTCAGCGACGAGATCGCGATCCTCAGGCGACGCATGGACGAGCACGCGGCGACCACGACGCGGTGGTCCGAGGGGGCCGCGTGCTGCGTGGTAACGACGCTGGCCGTGTCGAGCTACCCGACGACGGCCGGCGTCATGTACGGCGTCCAGCAAGTCTCGGCGGAGTGCGTCGAGGCCGAGAACAGCAGCCCGACCTACACGCCGATCTCCGGGACGTTCTACGCCCTGCACACGGGCGCGACGGCCCCGGATGTCGGATCGAACTACGTGGTGACGCTCGTCCAAGGCTTATGGGTATTTTCATGACGCTCGAAGACGAACTCGCCATCCTCCGCCGCCGCATGGACGCCCCGGCCACTCCGATGGCCCGGCCCATCGAGGGTTGCCCGGCCTACCTCGGCAAGACGTATGACGGCGGGAACTACCCGACGACCGTGCCGAGGATGTTCCTGACCCACCCCGTCTCGGCGATGGCCTCCGAGTCCGAGGGCGCGGTCCCCACAATCATTGAGGACGCCACACAGACGGTCCCCGTGCTCGTCCAAGGGGGGCAGGTGCCGCCGCCGGGGTCGCTGCTGGTCGCCCGGCTGACCCAGGGGCTCTGGATCGCCTATCAGAGGCGAGAACCATCGGGGCCCGTCCCTCCGCCATGCGGCTGCGGCTCGTCGGCCCCGACGACGGTCCACCTGACGATCTCGTCCTACGGCACGAACCCGTCGCCGAGCGGCTGCGTCGGCGGGGCCGGCGCGGTCTATAGCAACCTGACGTTCACTTGGTCGCCCGCTCCCGTCGGGCTGCCGTCCTTCGGCGTGACGAGCGGCATGGCCCTGTGGGTCATGGCTCCCAGCGGCTACACCTACTTCCTGGTCTGCGTCTCCGCGACGGTGGGCGGCGTCACGACGTACAGCTGGGTCCTCTACCGCTGGATTTCATTCCTCGGCTACGAGGAACTCTATCGCTGGGCGGGCTCCGGCTTCGGCGCCAACACCTGCACCCCCTTCTATTACGAGACCGGGACCGTGACCAAGGCGTCGTGCGTCAACGGCGACCCATCCTCCTCGATCGTCTGCATCCTAACCGAATGAGACGGAGTCCAGGATCCCCCGCATCGAGGGGCCGGTGCCTTCAACACGTCGGCGGCCCGGACTGCCCGCCCATCCCCAGCCCGAAGGCGACCATGAACTCCGATGACGACGATGCCTCACCGCTCCTCTGGGCCGGGATGTTGACTACCGGGTGGGCGGTCGCCTGGATGCTCATCTCGATGCTGATGGCCACGGAATGGCCCTCTGCGATGCGGGCGAAGGTCGAGTCTTGGCGGTCGCGGCGGCGGAAGAACAAGCCCCACGACGGCCACGGGCGGCGATAGCTCCAATGATCGGCTCGAACTCGGTGGTGATGCTCAACGACGACCTGAAGATCGCCCCGTTTCTCTCCGGATTCGGCGGCGAGATGCGGTCCGGTCATGGAGTCTGCTCCTGATGGCAAACCTCGACATCCGGCGATTCCGCGAGGGCGACAGCCAGCCCGCCGCGTCCGAATTGAACACCATCGGCGAGGGCGCCCGCCGCTTCCTTAAGCCGGGCATGGCCGGCAACGTCCAGGGCCACCGGGCGAGGTCCGGGCTGGCGATGACATCCAACCCCACGCTGCCGATCCTCGCCACGATCACGGGTGCGTCCTCGCCCTATTCGTGGTCGGAGGTCGGGGGCTCGCGGTCGGGGACGTCTGACGCCTACGAGATCAACGGCGTGGCGGGACTGTCAGGGAAGAAGACGGCCCTTTTCCCCGCCCCCACGGGGGAGATGTACTTCCAGGATATCCGGAAGGGCGGGGGGAGCCCGCCATGCCTTGGCGAGATCGTCGTCTCCGTCGTCGATGCTTGCAGCCTCGCGTCGCTCTCCGGATCGGTCGGGGTCACCATCACCGTCAAGGACTCGCTTGGGGTCACGGTCGGCACCTCGACGGCGAGCCCCTATACACTCATCGGCCTCCCGATGGGCGTCTACACGATCACCGCGGTCGGCGGGACGGGCTATACGGCATCCGTCTCCCCTTCGACGGTCACGCTGTCCACGTGCGACGAGACGGGCACGGCCACCGTCACCTGGACTCGCGCCGATACGTTTAAAATTGTCCTGATCATGGACGGTGCCGACAACTGCTACATCCCCGGGGCATCGGTAACCTTTACCAGCACGGGCGGCTATAGCTTCACGACGGGCATCACGTCGATCGATCCGTCTGGCATGGACGGACAATACGAGACGCCCTCGCTGCCATTCACCGCCCTCCACATGGGGCTGTGGACGATTACCGCGTCGGCAGCAAATTACACGACAACAAGCTGGCCCGATGTCACGATCGGCTGTGCGACGGACGCCGGAAGTCACATCATCTTCAGGAATTTACCCTATCCGTCCGGCATGTGGGCATCTTCGCAGTGCGTAACTCCGATGCCCGCATCGGTGACGATCACCATCGGCAACGTGGGCGGCGGCACCAACCCCGTCGCCAATCCCGGGACTTACACCTGCGCCTACGTCCCCGGCACCGACGGCACCTTCCTCAGCACCTGCACCCTGATCGGCGGCCAGAAGTATCGGTATGCGTTCATCCGGGGCATCGTCGGCAGCGGGAACTGCATCGACGGCTTGGGCGGCACCGTGTCGGAACTCCGGTGGAACGGCCTCAATCCGGGCTACGCGACGTGCTCGAGCACGCCGACGGCGGGGGTCAGCGTGGCGATGGTGCAGAGTTCGGCGGCCGACGGCTGCGGAGCCACGCTGAACCTCGCGGGGGCCGACGCCAACGTCTCGGGGAGCGTCACTCTATGACGAACGAAGAGGTCATCGCCGCGATCGCCCTGATCCCCTTGGAAGCGTTGGCCGAGGTGTCGAGGAACGCCGAATTGATCACGGCCGCCAAGGAGCGTGGGGAATGGCCGACCCCCGCGGCATCCCCTGCGACCCGGCCAGGAATCGTCGCCGACGCCCGCCCGCCAGACATCTCGCGCGGAGAGAGCCCGCCCCAGCCTGACTCGGCGCCGCCCAAGTTTCTTCCGCCCGCGACGAAGCTGGCCCTGGCCTGCCGGGAATTCACCCGCGACTACCAGTGCGGATGTTCCGGCCGCCGGTGCACCCGCTCCGGCGAGATCGTCGCCTGGAATGAGTGCCTCGCCTGCAAGTCGGCCGAACTCCCGCGCACCTGATCCGACACCTCCGGCACCAAGGCCCGCCCGGCGTGATTGCCGTGTCGGGCCTTGTTCTATTCCGGTGGCGTATTCGACTTCAGGACGATCACCACGAAGACGACCAGCAGGGCGACGGCCGCGATGATTCCGGCCAGCCAGACGTAGATCGGCCCGATGTTGATGCCGGCCGCAAAAAGGGTCTCGTTGGTCACGTCGTTGGTCCGGCGGAGAGTCGGGCTGACTGCCCCACACCTTGGGGCCAGGCCAAGATCCTCACTGGCCTGGGCGACGAATGCAACCGGGCTCAGCCGAACAACTCGCCACGAAGCCTGACCCAACGAAGACGCCCGCCTTCGCATCACGCGGTGGCGGGCGTTTCGCGTTGGCGCCAAAGCTCATGCCTCATGTTTCCAGGGTCAGCACCCCGTCCCGATCGCACATCACCCGGGCCGAGGATCGAAGGTCGGGGCCGTCCGCGACGGGCGTGGCAACCACCTCCAGAATGAGCACGCAGACCGCCCCGTGCATGGTGCGGAAAGTGCGGACCTCCGCCCCTTCGGCTTCTACCGGTGAATTGTCGGTGGGCTTCGAGTTCGGTCGATGTTCCAGTCGGCCTCATCGCCGGAAAGTATCAGGATCGGAGGCCGTACGCCCAAGGCCGAAGAAAGCGTCCATTTAAAACCAAAGAAATTTGGGTATACTCAAAATTTTGGATGAGTGGACGATGAAGAAGGAAAACTCACAGCGCTATATCGTTACTAACCTGGCTGGTTTAAGAGAATTCGTCATGGCCTCCCCTGGAAGGCTCGCTCCTCGTGCGAAAGAAGTCGCAACTCTTCTCGACCATGTCTCGAATCCCAGATTCGTCCTGGCGCAAAAAGCCGAGGACTGCAAGGTAATCCTAAAGGGACGAGTATAATATGAGTAAACTTTATGTTTATAGAAATAAGAGTCAACGTTCAATTGGATCTTCATTCAGTATGGTGCTTCTGAAAGATGGCGCAAACGAAACATTAATTGGAGACGCAACTCTCTGGAAATGGGGTGCAGAATTAAAGCCAGGATCGCCAGGCGTTGAGCTAGTCATTGAAATATCTGACGTGGAAGTCGAGGTCGTTCGTCAAGCCGCAGGGCCCGACGGAAATGCCGGAATCGTTTATGGAGTCAACGGAACTACAGTCCAGGTCGTCAACCGGATTTTAAATTACTTATCTAAACACTATGATAGAAGATTAGCCAATTTATTTGAAGATCCATCGATATTTTTATTTGGCTATTCTGGACTTGAACTTGAATATTTGCCTGAAGATGTCCAACAGCACATCCTATCAGCCGAATCACCTCCCGAAGAATCCCAGAAGATCATCGTTGTTGCAGGAAAGCAATGGCAGCCAATCATCAACAAGTTATCGAAAAATCCATCTATTATGCGTGAACTACCACCCCGAGAATTCGAGGAATTGATCTGCGAACTCCTTGCTCGAGATGGGCTGGATGTAACACTCACTCCACCGACCAATGACGGAGGGAGAGATATCCTTGCCTACATGAATACCGCATATGGGAGATTTCTTTTCCTCGTCGAGTGCAAACGTTACGCGGAGAATAACCCCGTCGGTGTCGAGATCGTGCGAAGTCTCTACGGGATCGTCGAGCAGGAAAGAGCTACAGCAGGCATTGTCGTTGCAACCACCCGGTTCACTGCGGGTGCGCTGGACTTTCAACGAAAAGTCAACCATAGGATGTCGTACAGGGATTATAACGTTCTGATAGAATGGCTTAAAAAGCATTGCAGACATTCTTAAGTGTTAATGCTCACCTTCTATCAGAATGCAATTCTTTGCGACCCCTAGGCATCACCCATTCTCGGTCGGCCGGTCCCGGGAATGCCGAAAAAACATTTTAAATGATCAAGCATTCTCGGAGACTTCTCGCCGAACACGACAGCTAAGCAGGTGAGCAGTGTTTCAATGACGCCCCGAAGCCATTGGGTCGGGGCGTCGTCGCGTCCTTCCGTCATCAGACGATCTCGGCCGTCCAGTCGTAGTCGAAGCCCGAGACGACGGCCCTGAGACGGTCGTGCCGGTAGATCTCGAACTTGTGGTTGTGATCGTCCGAGTCGCCCGTCGAGCCGGTGAGGTACCTGGCTGCGATCCGGATCGCGGTCTTGAGGCTGACGCCGCGTCCGACGATCGTGTAGTGGTTCCTGATCGCGTTGAGTTGATCCCGCTCGGGAGGCCATAATTCCATCAGCAGCCAGGTGGTCAGGGGGCGACTGGGATCCTGACGACCCACCTTGAGGATGTAGCCATTGGCCTCTTTGACCCTGGGGCAAGGCTGATCGGCGATGGCGTGGCCCATGATTTCGCTCCCTGAGTTGAACACTTGTTTGGACCTTCGTGCGTGTTGAGCTATTTGTGGTTGCTGGGTCGTGGCGTTTTCGGTGTTGCAATCGGCGGCTTGTCCTGCCGCAGGTAGGCTCGATGGAACGACGGCGGGATCCAGTCGAACCTGGACAAACAGAAGCCGTCGTCCTCGGCCTTCGACTTGGCCACCTGAGGACGAGGCGGGAGGGAAGACTTCCCGGGATCGATGAGATGGGTCACAGCGAGACCCTCGCACTAGGCCCGGCGTCGAACATCGTCAGAACTGCCTTGAGGCTCTGACGTAGCCGATAGACCTCCACAGCCCACCTGGCTTCGGGGGGCACTTCCGGCCCGGGAAGGGCATGCTTGGCGATCTCGACGACCCTCTTGAGCTTCAGGCCGGGGCCGAAGAGGAGCAGAGTCCCCGTGTACTCATCCTCGGGCGAGACCGAGAGGAGAAGGTAGAACCTCATCCGGCCCGTGCCGGCGATGCGGATCATGGATCCTCCTGCATCGCTCGCGTCGGAACCGGGCCAGCCGTCTTCGTCTTTGGTCAGATCCACGTCAGGGCTCCCTTGGTCGATCTCTCGATGATGAGGCGGGCAGAGGGGGTCTGGCCCGAAGCGAGCCACTCGCTCCAGGCGATGAACAGGCGTGTGCGGATGGCAAGTTCGCCCTGCTTCGCGGCCGGATGCTGGAACCGATTCCAGCTCAGAAGGAACCGCTCGGCCTCGGTGTAGGTCGTCCCGTCCCGCTCGATGCGGGCCTGGTACCGGCGGAGCGAGGATTCGGACCTTGCTCGGCAACGGATCAAATAATCGGAGTGACGCCCCGTGTTGTAATCCCGCATCAAGCAATGCACGTGAGTTCCCCCGGCAAAGAGTCTGGGCTTCGGGCTCGGAGGGATCGTCTGTCACCCCGCCGGTTTGGATCCGCGTCGCCCGAGGCTCAGGCCTCGAAGACGTACCGCGACTCGTTGAACTCGAGGGCCCACGCCTCGGCGGGCATGCTGGAGAGCATGGCGATCTCGGCCTCCGCTTCCTCGCGGTCGGCAATCTCCCGGGGGCTCAGAAGGCGGCCGGCGAGATAGTCAGACTCGTCTTGGGCGGTGTAGCCGACGGGGCGTGAAAGCCACTCGGCGGATGCCAGGGCGTCGATGTCCGAGGCGTGGGCGCAGGGGGACTCTGCCAGGGTCAAGGTGGCCATCGGGAGGCTCCGGTTTCATGGGGATGGGAGGGAAGGCCCCGGGGTCGGCCGGGGCTCGGGGGACGACTCCGTCAGGCGAAGTAGTAGCCCCGCTCCATCGCGTCCATGAAGGTGGCCATCTCAGCCTCGAACTCGATCTTTGCGTCGTGCTCCGCAGCCGACATCGTCTCGCCCGAGGCGTAGGCCTGGCGGTCTTCGGCGTCCACGGCGGGCTTGTAGGCCGGAACGTAGGCCAGCAGGCCCGAGCCGAAGTTGCGACGCTCGCGGGGGCGGGCCAGGGTGGCGTCGAAGAGGATCCGGCTCTTTGTCAGACGAGTGGCAGACGTTAGGATAGACATCAGACGGACTCCTGTTTACCCAGGGTTCGTTCAGGGGAGTCGGGGGAGGTTGTAGCCCCCCGTCTCCCCGCTTCATTGGTCCCGGCTGTCATCACCGGCGACACACTCATACTACCTTTGTATTCCTGTTAATCAAGAGGAGACTCGGAAATAATTTCCGGATATTAACCGAGGAAACTTGATTGTCTGTATTGCCTATCTGAATCCACAGGCGTACCATTCTCCTGAGAAGGCGTCCGCACGTTGCGGCCCTCTCTTCTTGGGAGGACAACATATTGCAGACGACTCTCATGGCAAAAGCACCCAAGAAGCCGGAAGACATGCCGGCAGCTCACGGCGGCAAGCGACCCGGTTCTGGTCGTAAACCTCAGGTTGACCAGGATCGCATTCGAAACGCATCGACAATGGTGCGTTCGAGCGAGGCCTGGAAGCTGGCCCTCCAGGAGTTTGCCGAGTGGGACCGGGCCCCGAGCGTCAGCGATCTCGTTGACCGCGCAATCCTCGACTACGCACGGTCGAGGAAGTACGACAAACCAATTCCAAGACGTTGATCCGTCTTCAATCAGAGGACACAGCCATCTACATCAACCCGCGATACAGGGACGAGGTGAACGTCCCCAAGCCGCCAACCGAAAACGGCGTTCGCTTAGCGACTTTCTTGAGAGGACGCGGCGACGAGTTCCGCGTCACGCTGAGCGAGTATGAATCCCACAAATTCGTGGGGCTTCGAGTCTGGTCGCCAGACCCGTCAACCGGGGCCATGTTTCCGGTCAAAGGGAAGGGGGGGTCCATCCGCATCTCCGAGCTAGTGGAGCTTCGGGACGTCCTCGATGCCCTGATCACCGAGTTGGGCCTGGAGCGGAAGATGGCCAGGGCTGTGGTCAAGCCAACCTATAGCGGGCCGAGGCAGCTCGAAGACTCGCGACCCCACCAGCAACCCCCTGCCCGCCCTTCGTATTCCAGTCGCCCGGACTTCGACGAGGTGGGCGACTGATCCCCATAGTGTCCGCGATCAACCTGGAGACCGCAGCTATGCACTTCCAGCAGAAGACTGACGAGCCGCTACGTCAGCCGACGCCGCTGCTCGCCCCATCGGACCCCGATCACCGTCTGGTCACGTTCGCCAGCGGGAAGGACTCCGAGGAAGAAATTCGGGTCACTGTCTCTGAATTCGGCGGCGAGAAACGCATGCAGTTTCGCATATGGAAGCGCGATGCTTGCACGGGCCAATGGTGGCACCAGAAGGGCCGGGGCTTTTCGCTGAATGCCCCGAACGTCGTCCTGCTGGCCGAGGCGATCGATGGCATCAAGGATGAGTTCCGATCCGAGGCCTTCAGGCCCCGCCTTAGCTACCACTCGGAGCGTCGTTACCAGGTCCAACCCCAGTTGCGGCCGGGCCCTTGGCCTGCCGCAAACGAGCAAACCGCCTGAGGTGAATCGTGACTTCACACATACCGGAACGGAGATGCAACCGCGCATGATCAAGTTCAAGGCCATCGACGCCATGCCGATCGACGACGCACGCACGGCGTTCAGGACCCTCATCGAGGAACGCACGGCCCACGCCGGGCCCCATGCCGCCGCGAAGGCGACGGCCATCGCAGAGTCGATGTTTACGATCTGCAAGGCCCGAGGCAACGCGCAGACGGCCTATTGCGTCAGGGTCGCGACCGACCTGGCCCTGGAGATCGACGCCCTGATCCCCGGCCCGTGCGGGGTCGTGCCCGAGAGGCCCCATGCCGCCGACGAATGCCCAAGGCTCTCCTTATAATGGGCACTCTTCTATGCCTGCAACGAGCCCGATGACGACGACCACACCTTCCACCTCGCCGACCTGGCCTTCACCGCGATGGGCAAGGTGAGGCGATTCATGCCGCCGATGGTAGTCGAGGGCAACTGATGCGGTACTGGATGAGGAAGACGCTGACACCCCTCGGGACCATCTTGGACGTGCTGACGACACAGGGAGACTCGCCGCCGCTCGGGCCCGTCGTCATCGTCGAGTTGACTCGCCGCCAGCCCTGCATCCCGCCAGCCTGGTCGGGCCTGACCGCCGACGCAATGGCGGTCGAGGCCTGGCTCGACTACGGCGTAGACCGAGGCGAGCCGCATCGGCTCAACCTCCAACTCATCGAAGACGGGCCGGCGCCGGACCGTTGGGGCATCGTCGCCTCGGTCCACGGTGACGACCTGTCCGAACGCGGGCGGAGGGCCCTCGACGGGGCGTTCGGAGGACGGGTGACCCTTGCGCCAGGAGTGAGCTTCGGGCCGATTCCGAGCCGGTGCAGCCCCCGGTTCGGGCGAGCGAGGCCGACTGTATGACCCTTCCTGCGCTGTTTCTGGAATCGGCAGACCAGCTTTCCAGATGCTCACGTCGAGATCCGCTCCACCAGGTTGCGGCTCACCTCGCGTCCCCGGCGGTCGTAGATCCGCGTGGTCCGGGGGTCCGCGTGTCCCGCGAGCATCTGCACATCCTCCAGCGCAACCCCCTGGCCAAGCAGGTCCGTCACCGCCGCCACCCGGAACGAGTGCGGCGAGAAGTGCCCCGGCAGCCCGGCGGCCTTCAGCCGACGCTTCATCAGCCGGCAGATGTCGATCCCCGTCATCGCCCGACCCGTCAGGGTCCGCGCCCGGCGGTTGGCCGTCCGGAACAGCGGCCCGTCGACGATCCCGGCCGACCGGAGGTAGTCCAGCAGGAGCAGTTCCAGGTCATGCCTGACGGGGATCTCCCGCGACTTGCCGCCCTTCTCGCTGAATCGGAGCGAATACTGCGACCCGTCGTGGACCAGGTCCTTCACCGCCAGCTTGGCGACGGCCCCAACGCGTGCCGCCGTGTAGATGAGGACCGACAGAACGGCGCGGTCCCGCTTGCTCACGGGTTCGGACGCCTCGATCGACCCGATCAGGGCCCGGGCCTGGTCACGGCCGATCATGGGCGTCTTTCCCTCCGTGATGGAATAACGCTCGGCCCGGACCGTCGCGGCGGGGTTGATGACGCAGACGTGGCGATTGACCAGCCGGTCGAAGAATCGTTTCAACGCCGCCAGGTGGAGCTTCTTGGTCGGGATGGCCAGCTCCAGCGACCCGAGATATTCCCCCACGTCGCCCGGGGCGATCACAGGGATCGCCAGCTCACGTTGCTTGGCCCAGGCGAGGAACTGCCGGACGGCGTGCATGTAGTTCTTGCGGGTGTGGTGGTTGGCGATCTCCGCCTGGAAGAACTCGTCCCAGGCGAACTCGGCGCCCTTGCCGGCGGCCTTGACGATGGCCGGGGCGTTGCGGGCGGTGACGGGCCCGTCCGGCCGTGCCAGCTCGGTGCCATCGGTCCCTTCGAGGATCTCGATCTCGCGGCCGGAGTCGGTCATCGGATGCGGGCCCCCTGCCCGTCGGTTTGCGCCAGACAAAGGGCGTTGTCTAGCGACAAAAGATCGGCCGGGGGAGGGGGGCAACTCCACTCAATCAACTCGTCGGACCGACGTCCTCATCAGGAACCAAGCATGGCCACAGCCACGAAGACCAAGTCGAAACACAAGACCTGCCCGGAGCCCATCCCGGCGGCCCCGCAAGCCACTCCATCGATCGACCGGGACGCCCTGACCCTCGAGCGGGCCATCCGGCTCCGGGAGCAGCGTGAGGCGTGCGGGCCGTCTCCGGCCGAGATGTCGACGGCCATGGGGATGACGCTCGCGAGCTACCAGGCCGTCGAGGATGGCGAGCGGCCGGTGGGCATGATGTGGATCTCGGTCTTCGCGTTCGCCCTCAACGTGAAGCCCGAATTGATCGACCCGTGGTTCGTCGGCAAGTCGTACCGACTGAGGCCCACTCGGAGACCGTAGCCTTCAGGCCTCTGACTATCTCTCAACCCCCCTGGAGACTCCCATGATCCTCGCCAAGCGTGATGCCCAAGCCTCGTCAGTTGAAGTCGAAGCCCAACTGTCGTTCGGCAAAAGGCTCACCGATGATCGGTCTCGCATCGACCACAAGGATGCCTGTCTCTTCGTCGTCGATCCTCGCGATGAGAGCGTGCCGATGAAGCCCGGGGAAATTCCCACGACCCTAGTCTCAAAGGATGACTCGTTGGCCTGGGTGCTCAAGTCGGCGACACCGGCCGAACTGTCAGCACTCCTCGAGGCCGGCTATGTCGAACTCGCGCGAACTCTAAATCAGATCTGAGAATTCGGACACCTGGTCTGTGGGACATATTCGAAGGATCGAAGGGCAATCTCCTCGGACGAGGATCTCCTGATCGCCCCAATAACTAGCACCTACGCCTTTTGCATCTCTTTGCCGGGGACTTGACGAGCGGTGCCGGGTTTATTTTTGGGCGATCAGCCCTAAATCGCTCGGGGAGGCCCTTGCAGCGGGGAAAGTCCGCCGTCTAGTTCGCGGTTCGCGGTTTTCGCCGGTAGAATTGCGTTAGAGATTACTGATGACTCAACGCTTCCAGCCGCTCTCATCATGTCCCACCCAGGCCTCATACCCGAGGACGATTCATGGCCTCATCGACGCTAACGACCGACCGGACTGACGCATCGTCGAGGTGGATCACGGCGAGCGCGTTCGCCCAAGAGATCGGCATCTCGCCGACCATTGCCATGAAGTTCCTGAAGCGGTCCGAGGCGAGCGGCCAGCTCCGGCCCTGCCGCGTCGGGCGCCGGCCCCTCTGGGATCGCGAGGCCACGCTCAAGCTCGCTGCCGAGTGCGGGGCCTTCGTGCCCGCGTTCGCCGAGTGATCAGCCCATGAAAAAAGCGATCCCCTCAATGCCCTGGAAAGGCAGAGAAGAGATCGCCTTGAATCGAGATCAACCTGGGATGCGACGCCGGCAAGCAAGCGGCCCAGGCCAACCGAAGTGGGATCAATGCTACCGAAAGATGCAACCCATCACAAGACGATCGACGGGATTTCCTCGCGGAAATTGCGCCATTGCCGCGCGAGTGGCTCGTCGGTTCTAATCCGTCTTCGCCCGAAAACCGAAGCGGCCCACATCGCTACCAACGATATGGGCCGCCGTGATTCGGGCATGTCGCTCGCTGGCCGTATCTCACGCGGCCAGCAAGCTAACCAGGTCGCTTCTCGTACAAGGACCGTGGCTTGTCCCCTAATATTAGCTCAGCAACCCATGCGGGGCAACCCCGCAGTGGCGGGTCTCCGTACGCCCACGCCGTCGCTCCGTCAAGCCCGGCTTATCGGGTGGTGGGCGTGACGACGAGGCAAACGGTTACCACCGACGCCGATGGCCTGCGTTCGACCGGGAGTGCCCCCGCACGCCGCGTCGCCAGCCTCAAGAATGAGAACTGGGTCCGCGAGGCTCTCGACCTCAAGCGGGCCATCTCGCTCGCCCTGAGCCCGGCCGAAAGGGTCGTCTTCGACGAGCTACTCCTCCATTCCTGGCACATCGGGATGCGGGCGAAGAAGCCGTCAGACGTGGAACCGGAGCCCGTCCGGTGTGTCGTCAACCTCGCCGGGCTGTCCAGGGGCACGGGGCATCATGCGAACACGCTGAGGGTCGCGAAGAAGACGCTCGTGGCCAAGGGGATCGTTTCAGAGACCAAAGAAGGTCTCTTCCCGATCAAGGACTACCTGACCTGGATTGACCCCGAGACGGGCGGCCCTCTCCTCTCCGCCAGCCAACTTGCGTGGTGCTTCGACGCCCTCGACTTCGGGGCGAAGGCCCACCGGGCGGTCAAGGAAAGGACGCGTGGGGGTCAACGAAAACGTTGCCATTCGATGCCGGGGTCCGTCTCCGAGGGCAACGAAAACGTTGACATGCCCGCGAGCGATCTAAACGAAAACGTTGACCCTCAAGTGCCAGATCTAAACGTTTTCGTTGAGATTTTGCCCCCCACAATACAGAGACAAAATACAGAGAACCAACACAGAGAGGTCGAGAGCGTGTTGTCGGTTCAGGATCAAGGGACGGAAGCCTCGGATCGAACCGAAGACGAGGCAGCCATCGAAACGGCCGCCGTGATGGCCGGGAAGTTCTGGGCACCCAAGGTCGCCAGAGGGATCCGGACCAACATCAACGGCCTGCCCGGTGCCTTGATCCTCAAGGTGGTCAAGTTTCAACACTGGAAGGTCACTCGCGAGTCGAAAGACGAGCCTGAGACGTTCGGCTACCTCGAAACGATCGCCGAGAGATGGAAGGCCAAAGGGGCGCAGTCTGGCCCTTGGGACAACATGCTCGACGACGGCACGATGCTGCCCCGATCGCAGTGGGCTAATCCTCCTGTCAAGCCCAAGCCCCTTGCGATCTCGCCTTTGTCTCTCAAGACAACTCCGGTTGCATCTCCCGAGGAAATCCAGCCGCTCACGGCCGATTACTGGGCGAGCAAAGTCAGCGACCCCGCCGCGTTGATCGCTGCCACGCAGCGGGGGGCGGGACGATGAACCAACTCGCCATCCCAACTCACGTCAGCAACGACAAGCTCCCGCCGCAGAGCATCGAGACCGAGATCAACATCCTCGGTGCCTGCATGCTCCTCGGATGCGATCATGTCGCCGTGATGAATGCCATCCGGCCGCAGGATTTCTACCGCGGGGTGCACCAGGAGATCTTCGCCGCGATCAAGGCCCTCTACGATCGCAGGGAGCCGATCGATCCCCTGACCGTCCACGAATTCCTGGTCAAGGCCGGCAGCAGTGTCAGCCTGAACGAACTCAACGGCATCGTCAACCAGACGCCCCACGTCTCGAGTGCCGTCCGCCATGCGGCGATTGTCCACCAGTACGCCGTCAGTCGCGAAGTCCTTCGGGTCGCCGAACAGATCCGGGCGGACGTCTACTCCGAGCGGTTCTCCAGCGACGAGGCTGTTGCACGTCTCCAATTGGAGGCTACCCGACTTTCAAGCTCGGGCACGGGCGCGAAATTCGCCACCACCCGCGACATGCTCGACGCCTTCTACTCAAGGCAAGCCGCCCGGTCCGCCGGCAAGGCCTTGAAGGTCTACACGGGCTTGCGTGAGTTGGACGACATCATCGGCGGGTTCGAGGCGGGGCAACTCATCGTCATCGGCGCCCGTACCAGCAACGGCAAGTCCGCCCTCTGCTCCCAGATCATGGATCACGTCGGGACCGACCAGGGCCTCCACGTCCTGATGTTCAGCCTTGAGGTCACCTGGGAGGCCCTGATGGACAGGATCCTGCCGTCCAGGGCGAGGGTTAGTCGAACCAATCTGGAGAGGCAGCGACTGACGGCCGACGAGAATCGAAGGCTTCTCGACGCGGATCAAGAAATCGGTGCACACAACAACTTCTTCACCGACACGACCCTCATCCGGACTCCCGAGTCGGTCGTAGCGGCCGTCCGTGGGCACAATGCCCAGCACCCCGGAAGGATCGGGGCGGTCATCGTCGACTACGTCCAACTCATGGTCCCCGACGAGGGCAGCATCCAGAGGGCCAGCAAGCAGCGGCACGAGTACATCGCCGACATCACCAGGCGGCTCAAGCTGCTCGCGGAAGAGATTAAGGTCCCGGTCATCATCGCGGCCC
The DNA here is from genome assembly GCA_038400315.1 of Isosphaeraceae bacterium EP7. Classification (NCBI taxonomy): domain Bacteria; kingdom Pseudomonadati; phylum Planctomycetota; class Planctomycetia; order Isosphaerales; family Isosphaeraceae; genus Kueselia; species Kueselia aquadivae. Next base: position 9,723 of record CP151670.1, on the reverse strand, counting down.
AGGTGAATCGCGACTCGGAGAAGTCCGGCGATGGTCGGCCGAAGCTCCACCACCTTAGGGAATCGGGAAGCCTCGAGATGGATGCCAACATTGTCATCCTGATCCACCGGCCAGAGGTGGCCGACCCAGAGGACATGCCTGGGATAGCCGAACTGAACGTGGCGAAGAACCGCGACGGTGAGACGGGCACGGTCCAGGTGCGGTGGAAGAAATGGTGCACCCGGTTCGTCCCGATGGAGGAACCCGACGACTTCGACCCCTACAGGTCTTCGCCGTTCTGAACAGCCCAGCCCCCTGCCCTCATTCGGCAATCTGGCGAGGTCGGAACACCTACGGCGAGGACACCCTGCATGACCACGATCCCGGCGTTCGAGGAACTCGATCGGATCATTGGCCTGATCAACTCCCTGTCTCAGCCTGGCCCACCTAGGACGCCAGCCGAGATCCACCATCTCATGGACGCGGTCCGGGCCCTGGCCATCTATGCGGCCGGAGCGTGGAAGTCTGTCTGGAGATCGTGGATGACGAGCATAAACCTCGACTACCCGACCCACGCCCAGGCCCTCGCTGCACTCCTCCAGGAAGCGTCCGAGGCTCTCGCCCAAGTTGACGCCACGCTGGCCCGGTCAATCGAGGCGGGCGTCGAGGTCGATGACGCGATCTACTGGAGGACGCGTCAGAGGCTTGAACAGGTCGGGGCCGAGTTCATTAAGGCCTGGCCCGGACTGACCGCTCCGATCGATCGAGATGCCACCGGCTGGAGAGAGTTCAGACCGTTGCCGGTGTTTGCCTGGGATGAAGTGAGGCAGAGGGCTTATATGGTGGTCCCGGAAGCTGCGATGTCACGTTAGCCAGCCTGGACCCTTTTTACTGATCGTCCAGTAAAAGACCCCTGCCCGGCTGCCCTGGCGTCGCTCCCCGGGACAAGGACTTCGTTTGCTCAATAGATTTATGGAGCAAAAAATCGGGGAAAGCCCATGCAGCCGGGGTTTTTGACAGGTGTATCAAAAACTGGCGGGGACAACCCCGCCCCTGGGGACAACCTCCGCCATGGCGTGACGTGGATTGGATGGCCGTTATACGCGGGCGGACGGATGGCCGGATTCCAAACAGCACCAGGAATGCTGTTTGGAAGTCGCGTCGTCCCTGCCGTGGGTTGTGGCGAAAAGGTGGGCTGTAAATCGGCGGGCGATTCTAAATAGGGCCAAAAACCCTATTTGGAAATCCCGCCGCCCGCGTCGTATCCGGTTATACTCGCGCGCACGCGACGCCCTCGATCGCTCGCCTGATCGGGCGAGCGATCATCACAATGCTTGTGGCTGCCTGATCGTCAGATGCACCGGGCCGGTTGGGTCCGGATCTTAAGCCGCCGCCTTCCTCTGGCAGGCGGCAGGTTGTTCCGCTCACTGCCGGAGGAGGGACATAGCCAAATGTCTCGATTTCGCCTGATATTTTGCTTGCATCGCGGCTGCGAGCAGGCTCAAACTCTAAATTGCTTGACTGGGGCAGCAAGTCGACTTTAGATTCCCAGCCAGAGAGGGGCGCGTAAATGCAAAATCACATGCGAGGCCTTGCGACATTTCTGGGATTACTGTGCTTCTTACTTCTTTTTAGTGACAAGGCGGTTGCTCAGAGCCAATTGCACGTAATCTTAGCTGCCGACACTATCTCGCCCGATATAAAGGATGACATGGAAAGTAATATATACATGTTAATTCCCCAATTCAAAAAGCAAGTGCCTGAGGCCAGGCTGAAGCTAACCGTACTTGATAAGCAAAAGTTAAACCAGAAAACCATCCTTCGCACTATAGCCATGCTGAATGTCGGTGCTGATGACGCAATTGTGTTTATGTATTGTGGCCATGGCTATTATGAAGATGTTAACCAGGGCACATTTATTATCCCGCCAAGCGATGGAGGAGGCCGACTCTATCGCACAACTGTCCAGAAGGCCATCCAGGCAAAACAAACCCGTCTTTGCGTGACAATTTTTGATTGTTGCAGCGTTGGCCCCAATGGGCCTCCTGGAGTGCCCATGGCACCCGTAGAGCAGCCGCCCACGCAAGTGTCACCGCTTTTTCAATCTCTATTTTTCAACTCGAGTGGCACAATCACAATGGTCTCATCAAGCCCAGGCGAATACGCACTTTGCGGGATCCCACACATTCTAAATAACAAAGTTGTGGGACTCATGAAGGGATCTCTGTTCACCGGGGAACTGACATGGCTCTTGAGAGAACGTTCAAATGAATCGCTTCGGTGGGATGAAGCAGGAAATATCATTCGGAGGCGTGTAAGTCAGACCTTCAAAGTCATAGCAAAGAATGGAGTTGTCACCTTGAGTGATGGAGGTCGACTCGAGCAGCAAGACCAGACCGTGGTGGTCCGGATTAATGGTATACCTTACTGAATCGAAGGGGCCAAACATGATTGACAAGGCGACAGGCCGAAAGAGCGTCCCGACGAGTGTGTGGGGCGCAGCTCTTGGGATGGCTTTAGGATTACTGATGCTCATCATGTGGTCCACGAACGACATCGCCATTCCGATAGTTCCAAATGGTCATGGAGGTGGAGAGGGCGGACGAATCCGCGTGATGGGTGGCGACAATAATTCTCAGGCTGCGACCACTCATAATGTTAAACCCGAAGAGACGCTCAGCCCCCGCAACTATTCATTAGGCCGAGTCGCCCGGAGCCAAATTTTAATCGGCAGATCTAAGGATTCCATCAAGACAATATCTCAAATCGGAAACGGCGTACAGAAAGATATTGCTCTACGATGGGCTATCGATCTTGTCCTTAAGGAAGCTCCAACCATAGAAAAAATCACTCAGATCAGGGAGTTAGCCGATCAGGTTCAGGACAAAAGCCTCCAAGCGGGCTTTTACGCACGTCTAGCAGAGATCAGAGCCGGCCTCGGAGTGGGAGAGGATGGAACCACAACAAGTATCCCATCCACAAGTCCCCCGACGGCCGACGAACTTCTCGATCAAGCAGAATCCATCGCCAGAGCCATTCCGGCTGACGCAACCGAGAGGCAGAGCAGATGGAGTTGGGTGTGGGGATTGATGGTAACTGGGACGTGCGGCGCCGTAGGTTTCACTGCGAGCACGATCCTCAGCTCAGCGCTAGGGGAAGTCGGCAACGGAATTGCGAAGGGATTCCTGGAGTCGCGAAATCACCCTTCCGATGGGCCTCCTGCTACACCGCCAGCGGTTGTCTCGACCGCAGTCCATGCGGATCCAACGTCGGCGGTCATCAAGACAGTCGACATAGATTTGGGCGTAGCCGGATAGAGGTTACTATCCAACAGAATGCCTCCGCTTCGAGAGCATGAGGCGTTCTGTCACGTTTGTCACGGGACGGCCACCGTCTCACCGTCGACCCATCAAGGATTCCCATGCCAGAATTGACCGCCGAACAGCGTGCCCTGGTTGAGCGGCTCGACCGAGACAAGCCCGACTTTGACGAACTGATCGCCGACGGAACGATCACCGGCGAGCCTGGCACAATGCTCGCCAAGGTTCAACTCGAGAGCCTGGTCTTCGACCTGAAGGCCCGACGCGAGTCGCTGGGGATTTCGGTCGAAGCCGTGGCCAAGGAGTCGGGCCTGCCGCTGGACGTCGTCAGCGAGTTGGAGGGGGGCGTGATCTATAATCCAACCCTGAATGTGTTGTTCCGCTACGCAATGGCGTTGGGGGCGTCGGTCGAGTTGAAGATGGTCGACCTGGATGATGAGGCGTGAAGCTGAGCACGAGGACCCTGGAGGCGAAGTCGATGACGCCGACCGCCACGAGGAAGCTGACGATTATCGCGCAGGACCCGATGGTCAAGGACCGGGACGGGACGATCCTGACGACCCAGGTCTCGATCCCGGCCGAGGAGCTGGCCGGCGGGCCGTGGGGTTACCGGGTCCAGGTTATCGATTACGACGCTTCATCCAGAACGCTCTACAAGGCTGCGCCGCCCCTGAAGGATGGTAAGGATCCGTTCCTGGACGCGTCCGACGAGAAACTCCTCGGCGACCCGGGGTTCCACTCCCAAAACGTCTATGCGATCGTGATGAGGATCCTTTCTCGATTCGAATTCGCGCTTGGCCGCCGGGTTGCCTGGGGGTTCAAGCCGCACCAATTGAAGGTCGCGCCCCACGCCTTCGCCGACGCCAACGCGTTCTACTCGCGGGAGCACGAGGCGTTGCTGTTCGGGTATTTCCCGGGCCGGGGTGGCGGGACGATCTTCAGTTGCCTCTCCCACGACGTGGTCGCTCACGAGACGACGCACGCCTTGGTGGACGGCCTCCGGGCCTGCTTCCTCGATCCGTCGTCGGTGGACCAGGCGGCTTTCCACGAGGGTGTGTCCGACGTCGTGGCGCTGCTTTCCGTCTTCGCGATCGATGACGTGGTCCGTGCACTGCTCGATCGCCACGCGGGGCGTCTCGCCGTCACTGTCCAACCCGAATTCGTGGATGTGCGGAAGCTTACGGTCAAGAACCTCCGCGAGTCCGTTCTACTGGGACTGGGCGAGGAGATGGGCGACGAGCTCAACGCTGTCCGCGGCAGGCCCCTGCGGCAATCAGCCCTCATCGAGCCGGATCCGCGTCACTATCGCGAGGATCCGGAATTCCAGGAGCCTCATCGGCGCGGCGAGATCCTCGTCGCCGCCATGATGAACGCGTTTCTGGAGGTCTGGGCGTGGCGTCTGTCGACCCTCGGCGATGGCCAGTCCCAGCGGCTCCATCGCGAGCGGGTGGCCGAGGAGGGCGGGAGGGCCGCCGATTACCTCCTGACGATGACGATCCGCGGGCTGGACTATTGCCCGCCTGTCCATCTTGAATTCGGCGACTTCCTGAGCGCCATCCTCACCGCGGACGCCGAGATCCGCCCCGACGACACCGCCTTCCGGTTCCGCGACGCGCTCCGCGAGAGCTTCCTTGCGTACGGCATCGTGCCCGCCTCCGATAAGAACCCGAAAACCGGTGAGGCGGGCCTCTGGGCGACGGCCAGTGCGCGCAGCGAGGGCGCGCTCAGCTACTCGCGGACACGGTTCGAATCGCTCACTCGCGACCCCGACGAGGTCTTCCGGTTCCTGTGGGAGAATCGCGGGCCGCTGAAACTGGCCGAGGGCGTCTTCACCCACGTGAACTCGGTCCGCCCCTGTATCCGGGTCGGTCCCGAGGACGGGTTCCTCCTGCGCGAGACGGTCGCCGAATACGAGCAGCAGATCGAGTTGCGTGCCGGGGAGCTGGGGGACTTCCCCGACCCCCGCGACCCCGAGCGGCGAGGCGTTCGCAAGCCGCTCGGGATGCCGGACGACACCAAGGTGATCCTCCAGGGTGGCGGGACGCTGATCTTCGACGAATACGGCCGCCTCAAATTCCACGTGAACAACCGCCTCGACGACGTCGAGAAGCAGTCGACACGCCTCCAGCACCTCTGGGATTTCGGCGAGTTTAGCAACGGCAAGTCGCTCCGCCGGAGGTTCTCGGCGATGCACCGCTTGCGCGCGATGGACAGGTCGTGCCCCACCCCGGAGGCCTGGATATGAGCAAGGTTCCGACGAGCCTCACCGTCCGGATGTATCAGGTCGGCTTTGGCGATTGCTTCCTGCTGACCTTCAACTACCCGAAGGGCGACGACCGGCATGTCCTGATCGATTTCGGCAGCACGCAAACACCAACCAAGGCCGCTCGCAAGACCGACCTCGTGGCCGTATCCCGGGCGATCCGGGAGGTCTGCAAGTCGGCGGCCCACCCCGACGGGAAGCTCACGGCGGTCGTGGCCACGCACCGGCACAAGGACCACATCAGCGGCTTCGCTACGAACGACGATGGCGACGGCTCGGGCGACATTATCGCTGCGCTGAAACCGGACCTCGTGATCCAGCCCTGGACCGAGGACCCCAAGGCCGCCACGGACGCGACGGCCGCCCAGGGCGCCGGCCTCTCGAAGACGGCCTTCGTCCGCTCGCTCCGCCAGATGAACGAGTTCGCCGCGGCGCTCGTGACGGAGGTTCAACGGCGGGCTGCCGAGCGTGCCGAGGCGAAACTGAGGACGGACCCGCGGCTCACTGAATTGGAGTTTCTTGGCGAGACCAATCTCGCGAACCTCTCGGCCGTGAAGAACCTAATGAGCATGAGTGCTCGGTCCGAATATCTGGCTTACGGCGACAAAACGCACCTGTCGAAACTCCTGCCGGGCGTGATGGTCCACGTCCTGGGGCCGCCCAACTTGAGGCAGTCGAAGGAGATTTTGAAGGAGCGGGCGCGCGACCCGGATGAGTTCTGGCACCTCCTGGCCCGATCGGCCCTGCCGGAACCCGGCGCCCGCGCCGATGCCACGAAGCCCCTATTCCCGAGGCGGGTCGTCAAGCCGTCCGACCAGCCCCCGTACACACGGTGGTTGATCCCGCAGCTCGATCGCATCCCGGGCGAGCAGATGCTGGAGCTGGTCCGCATCCTCGACGCGGCCATGAACAATACGAGCGTCATCCTTCTGTTCGAGATCGACGGCCGCGCTTTCCTGTTCCCTGGGGACGCCCAGATCGAGAACTGGCTCTACGCGCTGAAGCACGCGCCGGACCGGGAGGAGAAGCTCGCGCTCCTACGACGGGTGGAGTTGTATAAGGTCGGCCACCACGGCAGCCTCAACGCCACGCCGAAGACTCTCTGGGAGTTGTTTGACCTCCGATCCGAGGACGAGGCGAGCAAGACACGACTCCAGACGATGGTCTCCACGCTCGAAGGAAAGCACGGTTCCCCCACGCGAGGGACCGAGGTCCCTCGCGAGAAGCTTGTCGCCGAGCTGCAGGCCAAGAGCAATTTCCTCTCGACAGATTCCGACGAGATGGGCACCGCGATGGCCGAGGCCGAGAGCCTCCTGTGCGCGAAGCGGTCGTTCACATTTTGATTCTCGGGCGACATCGACTTCCAAGCTGTGGGTCTACGCCACGCCGCGAAGTTCGCCGCCGCCGTCGTGGCCTGCCGACGTTTCGGGGAGTGTGTCGAGGCGGCCCGGGCGAGCGGTTGTCACGTCGAGGCCCGTCATCTCCGCTGGCACGCCGATCGGGTGGAGACGGCCCGTGCCGCCTTTATGGAGTTCTGTCCGTGGGTGGACGAGGCGATGTGCCGGGAGAGTTGGGAGCAGTACCTGGCGGGTAACTACGTCACGCTGGAGCAGGCCGCCGCCCGGCTGAGTTGACGGGTGGAGAGCAACGACCTGGGCCTGTTACTGAGAAGCCAGTAAAACTCCCGCCCGCCTTGGCTTCGGCAGCCAAACAATCATTAAGGTTGTTTGGCGACGATTGCCATCTAATTATGATGATTGTTTGGGCGACCGCCAGCACCAAGGGAGAGGCTTGTTACGGCGGCGGTCGACCATCGCGAAACGATAATCGTTTTGCGAGCCACGGCGGCCCCAGCCTAACAACCATGAAGGTTGTTTGGGTCTGACCGCCGGACGTCGCCCATAACAAGCGAGATGCTTGGCACGGCGGAGGTCGATCGTCGCGACACGATAATCGTTACGCGGGGGCTCCGACCGGATCACTGGTGAAGCAGGGTTGGCGTCGTGTCGTGCTCGTTTCCTCGGAGAGCAAAGGCGTTGGTGCGGATCAGTCTAATGGCTTGGCCCCCTACGTAGCCTTTGAGATCGGCGCCGAATTTCAGGAGGCTAGCAAGAGTCCAAATGATCCGCCCGAAAAGCGTCATCCGCAATAGATAGTCTGCGATGCAGAGGCCGACGTTCTGCCTTGCGATCAAGACATCCTTATCGCTTGGCTCAGATCGAATCACGTCCAACAGTTCTCTGTTCGTCGCAAGCATGAAGATGAAGGTAAAACCTGACAACCACGAGGCGGCCGAGATCAGATCGTTGATAACCTCTCGGAGTGCTCGATAATCCGGATCGTCAAGATTCTTCTTCAGCAGCATCTTCTCCCATAAATTGTCGCGAATCGTGAACAGGTTGGCCCGGAGTATCCATGGCCTGAAAGTGCACCACCAAGCATAGGAAATGACCAGTGACAAGGCAGAGCACGCGAGAATTAGCTGAATGTGTGCGCGACTCACGCCTTGGGCTCCGTATTGCCTGCACTACTGTTCTCGGCAGTTTCGTCTTTGTTGGGCATCGAAGAAGTCCGATGGGGATCAAAGACTTTCTCGTAGGTGGCGACCCGTGCGAGCCTCGCCCTTATTGAAGGGGCGTATTTACGATAAGTAAAGACGATCAGGATCGAGGGGCCGGACAACGAGCCGATTGTATTGACCGCCAAGGTCGCCACCTGCACCCAAGCTGGGGGAAGTGGGCTCGTGGCAATCGTGACAAACGCGTCCTGAATCAGGTAAGCGAAATACGCAGCCAATCCGCAGACGCTTAACCACCTCACTAAACCGAAAGACTGCTTGATTTTCTCAAGCCGTATATCGATCTCGGTAGGTTTTCTATTCGCCATTATTGGCGTGCTCACTAAAATCACGCCAGTCGTGCGAAACGCTCAATTTTAGCCTCCTTAACGTGACACGCCTAGCACTAAGCTGAAGTTCTCACCCCACCCGGTTGACGTCGTACCGGGGCAAGGCCTTGTCGAGCACTTTCTGGGCGACCTCACTGATCTTCCGCCCACTCCGGTAGGCTCGCTCACCCCTCCCGCTCGACTCTGAACCTTGGCAGGTTGCGGTCGAGGATCTCGGCGGCCACGGCGCTGATGGTCGATCGCTTCTGGAAGGCCATCAACTGGAGCCGATCGTGGACGTCATCGGGAAGGTGGATCTTTCGGCCCTTCGTCACGGTGGACACGACGGGCCGCCGGGTCCGGGTCCGCTTAACGGCCGGCTTGGTCTCGGGGGCACCCCCCTGCCCGTCCTGCGATTCCTGGCCGTCGTCTTCCGCCTGGTCGTCCTGGGCCGGCTCAGGCTGCGTGGTCGGTCGAAGCAGGCTTGCGGGCAGCGGGGCGAGTCCGGGTCGTCTCTCGGCCATGGCTCAGGATCTCCGTCGTCAGGGACTCGTACGCCTTCGCGCCGGCGGACTTGGGCGAGTGGTCGAGGACCGGCAGGAAGAGGCTGTGGGCCTCGCCGATCCGGATGTTCTCGGGGATGGTCGTGGTCATGACCAGGGGCCCGAACATCTCCCGGAGCCTGGCCTCGACGTCGCGGCTCAGGTTATTCGAGCCGGCTCGGGTGAGGACTAGCCCGCTGATCTTGAGCCTGGCGTTGTCGAGGTACTTGCGGACTTCCTCGATGGCGTCCTGCAACTTGGCCAGCCCGGCGAGCGCGAAGAGGCCCGGATCGATTGGGCAGTACACTTCATCGACGAAGCAGAGGACGTTGACGTTCACGAGCGATCGGGCCGGGCTGGTGTCCACGACGACGTAATCGTAGGCCTTCTCGACGTCCCGCATGGCCACCGCGAGCCGGCGTTCCCGGCCGAGTTCGCCGGCCAGGGTGACGTTGGCGTCCGCGAGCGTGCCGTCCGAGGGGAGCAGGTCGAGCCGCTCGAACCGCGTCGGGATGATCGCCTCTTCCGCGTCGGCGCGATCGAGGAGGACGTGAGACAGGCTCGCGCCCCCGCTCCCCTTCCCTTCGGTGAGCACCAGCGTGGCATTGGCCTGCGGGTCGGCATCGACCAGAAGCACACGCGAGCCGCGACGTGCGAGGCCGGCGGCCGTGTTGATCGCGCACGTGCTCTTGCCCACGCCGCCCTTCTCGGACAGCCATGCGATCTTTCTCAT
>CP151669.1 GCA_038400315.1 Isosphaeraceae bacterium EP7 | reverse complement strand
TGTCAGGCCCTCCGTGTTCAGCCGGTGTACGATCCACCGGATCGTAACGGAGTCCCTATCGGCGAGCTGGTGGACGGTACACCAGGGCTTTCGCTGGGAGCACGAAACGGGGGCCGGTGTACGATGCACCGCCGGCACGGTCGGCAGCCCGGATGCCTGGCGGTGGACGATACACCGCCGCACAGAAAGCATTGGCGTGATCTCGCGAAATTCGGGAACCTTCAGCCATCGACGCGCCCGTCTACTGAGTGGGGCAGGGCGGGCCAAGAGTCGGGAGGGGATCGGGTGGCATCCAGCCGAGGGGAGGGAGCGGCGAGAGATCTGGCCAGCCTCTTAGGGCTGGGGGCCGCGGGCTCGTTGACCGACGGCCGGCTCGTCGGCCGGTTCGCCGACGGCATCGGGCCGGGCTCCGAGCAGGCCTTCGCCGCCCTGGTCGATCGCCACGGCCCCATGGTCATGGCCACCTGCCGATCCGTCCTCCGCGACGAGCACGACGCTCGCGACGCCTGCCAGGCCACCTTCCTCGTCCTGGCGCGCAAGGCGCGATCGATGCGCGACGACGGGTCCATCGGACCGTGGCTCCACCGGGTCGCGTTCCGATCCGCGCGTGCATCCAAGGCGATGGCCGAACGGCGGCGTGGCCATGAGAGGGTTGCCGCCGGCAGGAACCGGGAGAAAGTCACTCCCGCCGACGTCCTGGGACCCGTCGCCGGGGTCGTCCACGAGGAGATCGGACGGCTGCCCGAACGCTACCGAGGCCCGATCGTCCTCTGCGAGCTGGAGGGCCACCCCCTCGAGCACGCCGCTCACTCACTGGGATGCCCCGTCGGAACCATCAAAAGTCGGTTGTCCAGGGGGCGTCTCATCCTACGCGACCGCCTGGCAGGACGGGGGCTTGACCCGTCCAAGGCCGTCGGCATCGCCGTCGGGCTCGGGCGAGTCGCCGTCCCCGCCGAGATGGTCGCCAACCTCGCACGCTCGGCCGTGCTGGTCCGAGCCGGCCTCGGACTCGCCACGGGCCTGGTCCCCGCCGCCGCCATCGAATCCGCATCACTGGTCCTCGGGAGCTTCTCCATGATCACGATCAAGACGATCCTCATGGCCTCCGTCGCGGCGGCACTCATCGGCGTCGGGGCGGCCGCCGACCCCCAGCAGCGAGGGGAGACTCAACCCACGACGACCACGACACAGGCCGGAGGACTCGCCCCGACGCCGAACCTGGATGCGCCGAGGCCGGCCGTCAAGGAGACGATCCCCTCGGCGACCTCGGACGAGGTCAGGCGGATCCAGGCCGTGCTCGACCAACTCCAGGCGAGAGTCCGCCAGCTCGAGGCCAGGCCCGAGAGCACCCTAGCACCCACCCCCATCGGCGCGCCGATCGGCAAGACCGAGGCCCGCGCCGGCACCTACGGGTTCGACGACAAGGGCGAGTTCGTCGAGACCACGGCCGAGACCCCCAAGGCGGCAGTCCCGAATCGGGACAATACGAGGCGCGACTCGATCCTCCCCAGGCCCGATACTGCCCCCGCACCCGCACCCCCCGCTCTTAACGGCGTCATCGTATTCAAAGGCGAGCCCGTGGACGGCGGGAAGGTCATCTTCCACCTCGCGGACGGCGAATTCGTCGGCGGCAAGATCGAGCATGGAGTGTATAAGATCACGCGAGTCCCGGTCGGGACCTGGCGGGTGTCGATCGAGGGCAAGGGCATGCCCGGGAAGTACTCGTCGGAGGAGGCCACGCCCCTCACGGTCCAGGTGAACGAGGGAAAGAACACCTTCGACTTCGAACTGAATTGATCATCCGGCGGACGAGCGCCGCTCTGATTTTCGTGGAGACCCCGCGTCAGACCAATCCGGACGCCTTCGGGATCTCAGGCCTCGGCTGGTCCCCGCTTTGCTCTCCCACGATGGGTCGATGAGCCGGGACTTGCCGGCCGACCCGGGGGGAGGACTGATGGTGGCACGCCTACTGACCGAGCCCGAGCGGGAGAGAATGCGGGGCATGATCCGCCGCCCGCGCAGCCGCAAGCAGCTCTACCGGGCCGAGGCACTCATCGCGCTCGACGAAGGGCAGCCCATCGCGGCCGTCGTGCGAAAGTTCCGCGTGGGCATCGAACGCGTCGAGCCCTGGGTCGCAGGCTTTCAGGAGAAGCGGCTGGCCTACCTCACCGAGCCCGACGGGGCCAGGTCCAAGGATGGCCATCCGGATGAGCCCGACGACGATCGGGACGTGGACTAGGCGGTCGGGCCTTGGTCAGCCATCACCGGGCCGCCACCGCCCCCAGGATCTGCCGACGCTTCCGCATCCCCACCGCCGCGTTGATCATCTTGTTCTCCGGTAGGGCCCGGCCCGTCCGCGTCAGGTGCTCAAGCACCATCGGGATCAGGTATGCCGGCACCGTCGAGGGGGCGACGTTGTTCTCGCGCTGCGACCTGGTCACCTACTTATTGTCGATCGCGTATCGACCATCTGTCTCGTCGCGCGATCATGCATTTCTGGATGCTTGACCCGGGTTTCGCCGCCTCGCTAGAATCCCCACGCCTGCGTCGAGAATCGACTCGAATGGCCCTCAAGTTGATCAGGCGTGGGGACGAACCCACGCCCATGTCCGACCGACACCGCCTGCCCTAGACCGCCAGACTTCGACACGTCGAGGACGCGAGCCGCCGTGGCATGCGCCCTCGGAATCGATGCACCATCGCCGCCCGCGACCCGGGCGAGCCGGAGGGTTTCATGCGCGCCCGATCTAGCCGACGACGCAGGCAGTCGTTCTCTCTGGAGCCGCTCGAGTCGCGGACAGTCCTCAGCGCAACGCCTCAGAACCTGCTCGTCAGCTCATCCTGGGAGGGCACGATCCTGGAATTCACGCCCTCCGGGCAATATGTCGGAGGGCTCCCCGTCCCCCAGCTCGACGGCGGAGCCCGCGACCTGATCCAGGACGCATCGGGCAAAATTCAACTCTTTAACGGAACATTCAATCCCTCGCTGAGCACCTACGACCCCGCCTCCTCGAGCTGGTCGCACATGACGCATCCCGGCTGGAGCTCCGTCGGCAACCTCACCTACGGCGGCATCGACGTGTCGGGCCCCTGGGTCTTCGCCACCGACTCCATGACGTACAGCGGCGGGGAGGCGCAGGGCATGATCCGCTTCGACCCGGCGAACGGGACGTCGCTGCGGTTCGCCGAGCACGCCGAATTCAACGACCTCGACGTCGGCCTGGATGGACGGCTCTACGGGCTGGCCGGCAACACGCTGTACGTCTATGACCCGGAGAGCCTGGAGCTGCGCGAGACGATCGCGCTGCCGCTCTATTCGGATGACAGCCGCGAGATCGCCGTCGACGCCAACGGCGACCTCTTCGTCGGGACTTTGCAGAACCAGATCCTGCACTACGACCCCACCGGGACGACGTTGCTGAACAGCATCACCCTGGCGACCGGCCTCTACGACATGGACCTCGCCGAGGACGGGCGGATCGCGGCCGTCGCCTGGGGCAACGTGACGCTGACCGACACCTCGCTCAGCTGGCAGACGGGCTTCCCGACCGGCGGGGGTCCGAGCTACATCGCATTCGGCCACATCCCCCAGCCGCCCAATGCCGGCGGGCCTTACTATACCGTCGAGGGCGGGAGCGTCTCCCTCGATGCCTCAGGCGCCGTCGAGGAAGGGGAGGACCCCGCCGCCCTGACCTTCGAGTGGGACCTGGACTACGACGGATCCGCGTTCCAGGCCGACGCCACGGGCCTGCAGCCAACGGTCGGCTTCCCCGAGAGCTTCGCCCCCCGGACCATCGCGCTGAGGGTGAGCGATGCCGATGGGGCGGTCCGCACCGTGCTTTCGACCCTGGAAGTCGCCAACCTCGCCCCGGCGATCACCTCGGCGACGACAAGCTCCCCCCCTCCCACGGGCGGGGCGAAGGAAGGAGACGTTGTCACGGTGACGGCAGGATTTGCCGACCCCGGGGTCCTGGATACATTCACGGCCATCATCGACTGGGGCGACGGGTCCCCGGCCGAGTCTTTCGCCTATCCGGCCGGGACCACGACCTTGACCCAGGGCCACCTCTATCGCGACGGCGGCCAGTACGACATCTCCGTCGTCGTGGCCGATGACGAGAACGCGTACTCCTCGTCATTCTTTGCCCGCGCCGTGGTCGCCGGCTCGAGGCTCAGCGGGACGACCCTGCAGATCTACGGGACCGAGGGGGCCGACACCCTCACGATCGGGCGGGTCAACGACACGACCGCCAAGGTGCAGGGCTCATTCATCTCCGGGACGAAGTTCTATGACCTGGTCTGGGTCGACCAGATCCAGGTCTTCCTGGGCGGTGGCAACGACCGGGCGACGATGGCCGCGGCGATCGCGAAGCCGGCGTACTTCGACGGCGGCAACGGCAAGGACATCATCACCGGCGGCGGCGGGCCGAACGTCATGCAGGGCGGAGACGGTGACGACCAATTAACCGGAAGCTCGGGCCGCGACCTGCTGATCGGCGGTCGCGGCGCGGACAAGCTCACGGGTGGAGGCGGCGAGGACATCCTGATCGGCGGCACGAGCGTCTACGACACCGACTACGGGACCCTGCTCTACCTCATGGGTGAATGGAACGGTCCGGGTGACTTCTGGTCCCGGACCCGCCTCCTCCGGAATTCCCTCAACACCACGACGGTTCTCGACGACGGGGCCGTCGACGACCTGGGCGGCGGAAACGACCTCGACTGGTTCTTCGCGGGGACGCGGGACAAGACGGACCGCCGCAAGAACGAATAACTAAACCGGTCATGGGGGGAGGCGAGGGGCCGCGACGGTGCGGCCCCTCGACTCGGGGATGGAGCGGGGCATGGCGGCCACGGGTGGCGAGGTGATCGGATCGCTTATTTCATGACGAAACTATCTGTTTAATACTACACTCGATAATGACATAAGTCCAGCGGATTCCCGGGATTCGGGCAGAATTTCGGTGCGTCCCTTACCTGTGCGCGAAACCCGCGAGACCCGGCCATGAGAGAACTGCGAATCGCCGTCGGCACACTGCTCGCCATGGGAAGCGCGTGGCTACTGATGGTAACCCTCGGATTCTCCACGCTCGCGGCGGTAGGCCTGTAGGACGGCAGCCCGGAGTGGTGGCTGGCTGTCTTCAAGGCATTGCTCGGGACGCCGGATGTCTTCATCGACATCGCGGGGGTGATCGGCGGCCTCTGCCTCCGCCTCGACCGACCGGGCCTGCGGATGACGAAGCGAAGGCTGATGGCCCTGGCCGGCATCCCCGCCGTACTCCTGGGGCTCTTCTTGCGGGCGGCCATTCAGGAGAGGCAGTGGATCGAAAGTCGCACGGCCAACCCGGACGGGACGAGCCACGTCGTGAAGGAATACCGCAACTGGTTCGGAGCGACCCGGACGGTCGAGACCGACAAGCCGTAGCCGAGGTTCGTCGAATTCGCTTGTCGGAGTCGCCCTCCCATCCCCGTACTCTCAGCTCGATGCAGACCAGGTGGAGGTTGCGGCCCTCAGTAAGGCGCCGGCTCCCACCCGTAATGATCCGGAGACGGCGGGTTCCGACCCTCGCCCACATACTCCGCCGCCTCGCCCAGTTCCATGAACTGGCGGCCCACGCAGATCCAACGGCCCGGCAGTTCGGACTTGCCGAGCGTCAGCCGGTAGACCACCACCGGACCACGACGATCGGCCATCCGCCCCACCGCGTAGGCGATCCCGCATTGCCAACTCGCCCGGAACGGGATGGACGCGTCGGCCGGGTCGACCGGATGCAGGCCGATGCAGCCCGGCAGGTTGTCGCGCCCGCGGATCGGGCCGTCCGCGGGGCCACACGACGACCAGAATGGGCCGATCGGAAGCACCAGGGCAGGGGGATCGGGGGCGATGGGCTCGTGAGGCACGTCGCCAAGCTATGAGGAACGCCCGTCCACCGCAATCCGTGCGACCTCGAAGGGGGTTACTTCTGGTAACCCCCCTGAGCCTGGAGCCATTCTCCAGGGGGCGTCAGTGGCCCCCTTTGGCGGCAGGGGAAGCTCGGCCGGCCGGACGCTTGGGGTCATCAGTAGTGAGACGAGCCGAGGCAAGGGAGGGCAAGGGGGTCATCAGCTGTTCCCTCCTGATTACCAAGATCGGCCGCGGGGAGGCCCGGCACGGGACAGAAATGGTCGGTCAGAAGGCGTGCGTGAGGAGCGAGACAAGCCGGTCGAAGTCCACCGGCTTGACCAGGTGATGGTCGAAGCCCGCTTCGCGGGACCGGCGACGGTCCTCGTCCTGCCCGTAACCCGACACGGCGATGACGACCGACGCTGTGCAGCACGGCTCAGACCGGAGCCGACGGGCCACCTCGTAGCCGTCCATGCCGGGAAGGCCGATATCCAGGAGCACGAACTCCGGCTTGAAGAGCCGGGCCGTGTCGATGGCCGAGGCCCCGTCGTGGGCCGACTCGACCTCGTTGCCGAGGAGCTTCAGAAGCCGGACGAGGCCGCGTGCCGTGTCCACGTTGTCGTCGACCACGAGGATCCGCGACCCGCGGAGTCCCGGCGCGGCGACACCCCCGGGACCGGCAGGCAGGGGGGCGGGACGAGAGGCCGCAGGCAAGCGGACGGCGAAGGTGCTCCCCTTGCCCGGCCCGTCGCTCCTGGCGGAGACGCTTCCGCCGTGCATCTCGGCCAGCTTCTGCACGATGGTCAGCCCGATGCCGAGTCCCCCCTCGGAGCGGGCGATGGAGCGTTCCCCCTGGGCGAACAGCTCGAACATCTGCGGCAGCTTCTCGGCCGGGATGCCGATGCCATCGTCCTCGATGCTGATGACGACCTGGTCGCCCTGACGCTCGCCGACGAGACGAATCCGCCCGCCGTTGTCCGAGTACTTGGCCGCGTTCGTCAGCAGGTTCACTACGATTTGCTCGACGCGGGTCGCGTCGGCTCGCAGGTGGAGCGCCCCCTCCTCGAACTCGGTGACCAGCCGGTGCTTCCGCTCACGGATGAGCGGCTCGACCGACTCGATGGCCTGCCTCAGGATGGTCCCCGCGTCGCACAGCTCACGCCTCAGGCGAATCTTGCCGCTCGTGATGCGGGAGACGTCCAGCAGATCGTCGATGAGCCGGGCCAGCTGCCTCGTCTGCCGCTCGATGATGTCCTTCGCGAAGGCGACGTTCTCCGGGTCGCTCGACATCTTCAGGACGGTCGCGGCGTTGCCGACGGCGGCCAGCGGGTTCCTCAGCTCGTGGGCCAGCATGGCAAGGAACTCGTCCTTCCGCCGGCCGTTCTCGCGGAGGGCGGACTCGGCCTCCCTGAGCCTGGTCGAGTCGAAGAAATAGCAGGCCACGCCCGGCCGCCCGTCGGGCAGGGTGACGCGGTGGAGTTCCCACTCGTAACCCTCCACCCGGTCTTTGTCCGCCCGCGGGTTGACGAATTCCTTCGAGTGATAAGGCTCGCCCGCGACGAGCGTGTGGCGGAATGCCCGGATCACATCGGCGGCGACCGCCTCGGGCCAGAGGATCCGCATGGCCTCGTCGAAGGGCCGCCCGATGACCGGGCTGACGTTGACGAACGCCCCCTCCTGCGACCCCCGGTTCATCGTGGCGATGCGGAAGTCGGCATCGACGATGTAGATGCCGAAGGGGCACTGCTGGACCAGTTCATAGAGCAGGCTGAGGCTCTGCTTGGCCTCCCCCTCACTCGCTCGTAGCCGGTCCTCGGCCTGCTTGCGGTCGTGGATGTCGATGACCGAGCCCACGTACCCCAGGTACTCGCCCTCCGGCGAGAACCTCGGGCGGCCGATGTCGATGCCCCAGCGATACGCTCCGTCGGCCCGGCGGAAGCGATACTCGCAGCGGAACATCTCCCGCCGGGCGTTCGACTCCACGAAGAGACGTCCGGCGTCCTCGCGGTCCTCGGGATGGACGGCGTCGAGCCAGCCGAACCCGAGGGCCTCGCCCTCTCTCTGGCCGGTGAACTCATACCAGCCCTGGGAGAGGAACGAGCACGTGCCATCCGGCTCGGTGACCCAGAGCATCGCCGGGGCGGCGTCGGCGAAGCTGGCGAAACGCCGCTCGCTGGCCGAGAGGGCCTGCTCGGCCCGTCGCTGCTCGCTCGCGTCGTGGAAGACGAGGACGACCCCCGTGATGTGTCCATCGTCGCCCAGGATGGGGGCGGCACTATCCTCGATGGGACATTCGCTCCCGTCCTTCGCGACGAGCACGGTATGGTTGGCGAGCCCCTGAATCCTGCCCGTGGCGAAGACCGTATCGACCGGGTTGGGCACGGGGTCGCGGGTCGCTTCATTGAGGATGACGAACACCGAATCGAGCGGCAGACCTCTCGCCTGGGCGAAAGCCCAGCCGGTCAACGCCTCGGCGACGGCGTTCATGAAGACGACCCGGCCCGCGAAGTCCGTGGCGATGACCGCGTCGCCGATGCTGTTGAGGGTCGTGGAGAACCACTCGCCGGATTGCCTGAGGGCCTCCTCAGCCAGCTTCTGCTCGTTGCCCTCCCTCCGCAGGCGGACGACCTCCGTGACGTCCTCGACGTGGTGGAGGATGTGGGCGACCTCTCCCTCGGGCGACAGCACCGGCGTGTTGAGCGGGCTCCAGTGCCGCTCCTCGAAGCCGCCCCCGGGCAGTTGGATGTCGTACTGCTGGACGGGCATACGGTCCGGGGCCCGGGTCGCCAGGACCCGGACGAGGGAGGCCCGGAGGTTCCGCACGCCGGTCGCGTTGGGGTCGTCGGGGTTGTCGGGGAAGGCGTCGAAGAGGCCCCGCCCAAGTAGTCCCTCCCGCGTGGTGACCGTCGCCCGAAGGTAGGAGTCGCTCACGGCGACGATGGTGAACCGCCCGTCGGGTCGGAGCACGAGGAAGGGTATGGGGACGGCCTCGAAGAGGGCACGGTATTCCGGGGCGAGGCCCGCATCATTGGTCATGAGTGTGATACTTGCATGGGTGGTGCATGATGCGAATTCGGCCGTCATGGCCGTCGGCCTCGTCCGCGAAGTGCCCCGACTTGCACGGACTAGTATAGGTACCAAACTCCTCGCGAGACAGGCAGGCTTTGGCCAGCACCCGGCACAACACAGCCCGATGTGTCTTCTCCGCGCCAGCCGACGACCTGCACCAACTGATCACGCGGGCGTCCGCACGCGGCCGGTAAAGATGGTCGATTTCGATGGCCCGAAATCAGCCTGCGTGCAGGCTGCCGAGCAGGCTGATCGAGTCGCCCGGAACCGGACGATTCGGGATGCTCGATTTTCCCCGCGAGCAGGGCGTTGAGCAGGGAAATCCGATGGCTCTAAAATGGGCGCGCGGAGGCCCCGAAACCATGTCCTGCGCATGCAGGAAATGGTTGACGCTCGTCCACCGGGACGCGACCCACTCAGAAGCCGCTGATCGAACTGAGGCTCAACGCCCGCCCAACTGCCGGCCCAGCATCTCCGCCAGGCTCCCAGGAGCCCGCAGGAGAGATCGCGACGGGACGGAGGCCTTCCGGCCCGACCCAGGGGCCGGCGGGCCCGCCATGCGGGAAGCAAGGGCCTTCTCGGCGATCTTCCGCAAGGGGTCCGACGCCGGCCGGTCCAGCCAGCCCAATGCTGCATAGTCCAGCGGGTCGGGCAGCGGGGTTGGCCCGGTCTTCATCTGGCCATCCGGCCCCGAGCCGTCGAGGCTCAGGTGGGCCGGTTTTTCTTCTCTCTCTTCTGAATCTACTTCGGGTGCAACGGGCAGCACGGGTTGGGGTGAAGCAGTCTTCAGGTCCGGGGTGCAGGGCGTTTCAGGTCGACGCCAGTTCAGGTAGATGATCCTTCCGCTGCGGCTGCCCGGTGCGTCGTCACAGGCCTCACGCGAGATCCAGCCGGAGTGCTCGAGCCTGGCGAGGCTGTACTGGATGGATCGCTCGGAGCATCGCCCGTGATCGGCCAGTGCATGGTTGGACATGGAGGCCCAGTGCTTGGCCCTTGCGTAGCGGAGGATTGCGGCGATGGTGGCCAGGTCCCTGGGCTTGAGACGCGGGTCGTCCTGGAGCCGGTTGGGGAGGGCCGAAAAATGGTCTTTGACAGCGGGCGCGAGGCGCGTAGAATCGACGCAGCTCAACATGGGGGTATCGTCCCATTGAGTAACCAGCCTTGGCGGTGTTGGTGCACCGAACCACGGCAAACCAGAGATACTTGGCCCCGGCGAGAGATTGCACCCTCTCACCGGGGCCATCTCTTTTATCGCGCCCGCCTCTCGCAAGCAACGCGAGGCGGTCAAGATCCGGACGACAACCGGGCTCGTCTCTGGAACGATTCCATTCTTCGAGGCCGATCCTAAGGCCGTCGAGGCGGCCGATTGCGACCACTTTCGTGACAGCACGAAAATGTTCCGAGACCTGTCGGCTAGAGCTGCGACAGCTTCACAGCCAACTGCCGAAGGTCGTCGCGGGTGCTCGGATTGGCCTGGATGGCGGCGATGATCACCCTTGCTTGGACCAGCCTCAGTCGCCGTGGGCGGCGTCACTTGGGACTCCTTGCGCGGCAACGATACCGTGGCGATTTCGCGGATGGTTTTCGCGACGGCCGCGGTGTACGATCTCGTTCCTCTGTGGCATTCGGATGAGCCGATTTCGTCGCGCTCCTGCCCCGACATGCCCGGATGGGGTGCGGCCTGCATGGTTCTCTCGTGGATCACGAGCATGATGTCCGGAAATCATGCCGTTGCAGATTCGGCACGAACCTGGCGAGGGGCAGTCCGACTCCGGCCATCGAGACGACTCGGTCCGCAATCTCCGCGAGTTGCCAATGCGATCCTCTGGACCATCTTCACCCCCGCTGCCCTGTTCGGCTGCATGGGCTCCAGCGAGATGCCTCCCCCTCAAGATCGGACTGTCGGAGCGACGCCCACGTCCGGGGACCGCCCACCGACCATGGATCCTCCGAGGGATCCCGCGACTACCACGATCGAGGCAACCGCACCGGCCACGGCGGCACCGGATGCCCCGAAATCCGACCCCCCGACCGCGGAGCCTCCGGATGCCCCGAAATCCGACCCCCCGACCGCGGAGCCTCCGGATGCCCCTAAGGGTGACCCTGCTCCCGTGGATTATCCGAAGGATGCCCCTAAGGGTGACCCTCCCCAACCCTTACCCCCTCGGTTCGATCCGCCGGAGGCCTCGAAGGAGCCCGTCGCCGACGAAGTCTCCGTCTTCTACGGGACCGATCGGCGTCCACTCGGTCCCGCGGCCGCAGCCGACGCGGGCGACTCATCCAGTTTGAGGACCGCGGCGCAGGCCGCCTGCCTTGCCCTGGCCGGCATTGCATCGCTCGTGGCGGTCGTGACCGGGCGAGCAACCCTCAGGGCGGCCCTGCTTGCAACTGCCGTCCTGGGTGTCGTCGGATGCGTCTCGGCCCGGATGTGGCTGGGGAAGAGGCGGGAGATCCCAGCCGTCGCCGATGGGAAGCCGATCGGATATGGGCCCGACCGTGGCGAGGTCCGATACGGGTTGTGTCGCGTCACCATCCCACGCGACCACAGGCTCGGCGTGCTCGAGTCTCCATCGATCTTCCGCCTGGAATTCGCCACGGACCCGGCCCGGCACGTCGGCCTGGCCGACGTTGCCGAGTATCCCGTCGACAAATTTCACGCCCGGCTCCGGGCCTCCCTCGACGAGCACCAGAAGGCCCGCGGCAAGCGGCAACTCCTCGTCTTCATCCACGGGTTCAACAACAGCTTCGAGTATGCCGCCCGGCGCACCGCGCAGCTCGCCTACGACCTGGAGTACGAGGGCGTCGCTATGTTCTGGAGCTGGCCGTCGCAGGGCCAGATCGCCAGCTATGCCCACGACGAGAACAACGTCCGCTGGACCGAGCCGCACCTGGAGCGATTCCTGCGCGAGGTGTCCGCCCGCTCGGGGGCCGAGACGATCCACCTGATCGCGCATAGCATGGGCAATCGCTGCCTGACGGAGGCACTGCGCCGACTGTCCACCGGGGCGGGCATCCCGGCGGCGGTGCGCGAGGTCGTCCTGACGGCGCCGGACATCGACGCCGAGACGTTCGCCGAGGACGTGGCTCCGGCGATCGTCGGACCGGGCCATCGCGTGACGCTCTACGCCTCGTCGCGAGATCGCGCGCTGGCCAGCTCCAAGGAATTGCACGGCGGGCCGCGTCTGGGCGAGTCGGGTAATGGGATCGTGATCATCCCTCCGCTGGAGACCATCGACGTCTCGGCGGTGGACACCAGCTTCCTCGGGCACGCCTACTTTGGTGACAACACGTCGGTGATCTCGGACCTGTATTACGTTCTTCGCGGCCATCCCACGTCAAAGCGTGATGGGATCGTGCCCAAGGCGCATTTCGGCAAGGCATACTGGGCGTTCCAGCCGCTGGTCGTGCCGTGACGTCCCCGCACCAGGATGTCGCAAGGCCGGTCAATTCATCCTCGCCGCAAGGATCGGGATGAGCTTTCAGCCCCGTCCATCAGCGTCGCCAGCTTCCCTGCCAACTCCCTCGTGTCCTGACGGCAGATCGGGTCGTCCAGCAGTGCCTCAACGGCCACCTTGACATGGAGCTTTACCTCGGGCTCGACGGGCCAGCTCTGGCGGTGCTTGAGGCACCGAACCGAGGCGAACTGAAACATGGGCCCCGGCCGTAGCTGGCAACTCCTGCCGAGGCCTTTCAGGTTCTAAGTGGTTCATCCGGCAGGTGATTTGCAGGTGGATGGAGGTATCTCCCAGGAGACCTCGCCATGGCCGCCCGCGTCCTTCTCCGCCCGATGACGTCCGAGGAGCAGCAGGCCATCGCCGAGTTGCTCCACTCGCGCACCGCCCCGGTCCGCCTGGTCGAGCGAGCCCGCATCGTCCAGGAGGCCGCCTACGGCCGATCGGCCCCCACCATCGCTGCGGCCCTCGGCTGCTCGCGGCCGACCGTCTATGCTTGGATCCGTCGCTTCAGCGAGCTGGGCATGGCCGGCCTCCAGGAGCGGCCCCGCGCCGGCCGACCGCCGACCTATACCGTCGACCAGCGGGCCGAGGTCCTGGCCGTCGCGCTGACCGCCCCCCAGGACCTGGGCCTGCCCTTCGGCTGCTGGACGCTCGACCGCCTGGAGGCCTACCTCAACGAGCAGAAGGACATCGCCATCAAGC
Source organism: Isosphaeraceae bacterium EP7 (assembly GCA_038400315.1). NCBI lineage: Bacteria > Pseudomonadati > Planctomycetota > Planctomycetia > Isosphaerales > Isosphaeraceae > Kueselia > Kueselia aquadivae. Next base: position 44,994 of record CP151669.1, on the reverse strand, counting down.
GGAGTCGGATCGACGAGATCCTCGCGGAGGAGGGCCTCCGCTGGCGCAAGCAGGAGACGTGGTTCGGCGAGCGGGTGGACCCCGAATTCGCCGAAAAAAGGGGGCCATCGAGCGACTCTACCGCGAGCCTCCGGCGGATTCGGCGGTCGTCTGCCTCGACGAAATGGGGCCGGAGAGCGCCAAAAGCTTCCCGGGACAGAACCCCCTGCGAACCAAGCCCGAGACGACGGCCGAGGGCAGCCGCCAGCCCGCCGGCCGCGCTCGGCAGGAGGCCGACTACGGCCGCCGCGGCAAGGGTTACGTCTTCGGCGCCTTCCGACCCGCCACTGGCGAAGCCTTCACCCGCCCCTACGACAGCCGCTCGACCCGCAACTGGGTCGAGTTCCTCGGCCAGGTCGAGGCGTGGGTCCCGGCGGACGCCGAACGGGTCTACGCCATCCTCGACAACCTGAGCGCCCACCGCGCCACCGACGTGCTGCTGTTCAGCCTGGCCCATCCCCGCTGGGAGTTCGTCTTCCAGCCAGTCTCCGCGGCGTACCTGAACCTGATCGAGCCGTGGTGGAAGGTGCTGAGAAGCCTGGCGTTGAAGGGCCGCCGGTTCGAGACTTGGGAGGAGATCTGCCAGGCGGTCGAACGAGCGACAGCGTACTGGAACGCGCATCGTCACCCCTTCGTCTGGGGCCGTCGTCGTCGCCATCAACCACGCCGAACGCCGGGAATCGCCGCCGTACCGGGTGTCAGGACACTTGCCGGATGAGCCACTAAGTGGCTAGCCAGAAGTTCTCGGAGAGGATGCGCGCGGTTTGGCGTCGTTGTTTGCCGGTCATGGCCATCAGGTGATCGACGGCACGCTCCAGCGAAACGTCCAGCTCGGGCGTCGGCTCGTTGGCCAGGATCTGCCCCTTGATCTCGCGCCACAGGCCCTCCATCGGGTTGAGCTCCGGGCACGCCGTCGGCAGGAACCGTAGCTCGATGGAGAACTGCTTGGCCAGGGCCCGCGACCGCCTGGCCGTGTGCGGCGAGCCCCGGTCCAGGAACAGCACGATCCGCCAGCCGCGCCAGGTCGAGCGGAAGTGCCGCAGATGGCTCTGGAAACTGTCCTGGTTCCATTGCCCGGCGCGGTCCAGGCGGAGCGTGCCGCGGCCCACGGCGATGGCGCCGAAGAGGACGCGGCGGTCGCGGTTGCCGGTGATCGGCACCTCGGCCTGCTGGCCAGCCCTGGCCCAGGCGGCCCGCAGCGGCGGAGTCTCGGTGAGGATGGTGGCGTCGGAGAAGAGGACGACGGTGCGCGTGCGTCCGGGCAGCCCGCGCCTCAGCCCCCTTTGGCCTGCCGCCAGGTGGGCGATCGGCGCGAGAGGACGAAGCGGGGCCGCTTCCAGCGATAGCCCAGCCCGTGCAAGGCCCGCCGCATGGTGGTGCCGCTGGCCTGCTGGCCTGAGGCCCGGTTCAGGTGGGCCAGCAGCAGGGGCACGGTCCAGTTGGTGTGGCGATAGCCGGCCGCGCGGGGATCCGTCCCCAGGGCGGCCTCGGCCGACTCTTCGGCGGCCCGCCTGGCGGCCGGCGGCCTGCCGGCGCGCGGGCGATCGCCCAGCGACGGGCTTGGATCTCGCTCCTTGGCGAACCGGCCGGCCCAGTTGTAGACGGTCGATCGGCTGACGCCGAGCCGAGCGGCGACGGCGAGCGGCGGCTGGCCGGAATCGAGGTCCAGCAGGGCCAGGGCGCGGTGGATGACGCGGCGGTCGTCGGAGTGACGGGCCAGTCCGCGCAGGTGCTCGCGCTCGGCCGGCTGGAGTGTGATCAGGGCCATGGTCGCGAGTCCTCTGTAGGGCTATCGCAACCATAGGTCAACTCCGGGGAGTCGTCCAATCACTACTGGTGACCTACTTAGTAGATCGTCACTCTTGCTTCGTCGGGTCCGATCCGCGAGTTTATCGGTTGGTGAACATGCGACATCCGGCGGGGAGGCCGTCATGGCCAAGAAGTATCGCGTGACGCTGAAGGCCGAGGAGCGGGGCGAGCTGGAGGCCATGATCTCCCGGGGCAAGGCCGACGCCCGCAAGCTGGCCCACGCCCGCGTCCTGCTCCAGGCCGACGAGGCCGATGGGGGCCCCGCCCGGTCCGACCAGGAGGTCGCCTCGGCCCTCGACCTCAGCACCCGCACCGTCGAGCGAGTCCGCCAGCGATTCGTCGAGGAGGGGCTCGAGTCGGCCCTGATGCCCAAGCCCACCAGGCGCATCTATGCCCGTGCCCTCGACGGCTCGCAGGAGGCCCACCTGATCGCCCTGGCCTGCTCGAAGGCGCCCGATGGCAAGAAGCGGTGGACCTTGCGACTGCTCGCCGAGCGGGTCGTCGAGCTGGGCTACGCCGGGAAGGTCTCGCACGAGACGGTGCGGCGGGCTCTTCAGAAAACGAGCTGAAGCCCCACCTGCGGCGGATGTGGTGCATCCCGCCGAAGCAGTCGGCGGAGTTCGTGCATCACATGGAGGATGTGCTGGAGGTCTACCACCGGCCCTACGACCCGGCGCAGCCGGTGGTCTGCATGGACGAGACGTTCAAGCAGCTCATCGGCGAGGTCCGCCAGCCGCTGCCGCCCGGGCCCGGCCAGGTCGAGCGTTACGACAGCGTCTACACCCGCAACGGCGTGGCCAGCGTATTCCTGGCGTTCGAGCCCCTAGACGGATGGCGCGAGGCGAAGGTCACCGACAGCCGCACGCGGGTCGACTGGGCCCAGTTCATCCGCGAGTTGGTCGACGGCCGGTACCGGGAAGCGGAGCGGGTGGTCCTGGTGATGGATCAGCTCAACACGCACTCACCAGCGAGCCTGTATGAGGCATTCCCGCCCGCAGAGGCGAGGAGGATCGCCGACCGGCTGGAGGTGCATCACACGCCGAAGCACGGCAGCTGGCTGAACATGGCCGAGATCGAGCTGAGCGCGCTATCGCGTGACCTGCCCGATCGGATCGGCGATCGGTCGTCGATGGTGCGGCACGTCGGTGCCTGGAAGGGCCGCAGGAACGGTGCGTGCGTGAAGGCCGATTGGCAATTCACGACCGCCGACGCGAGGACGAAACTCCGCAAGCTCTACCCGACAACCCACGCGTGACAGACCACTAGGTCCTGGAGGTGGTGGACCGCCCGGCGGGCGCGAAGGGGTTCGTCCTGCTGCATCATCGCTGGGTCGTGGAACGCACCTTCGCCTGGCTGGGGCGTTATCGCCGCAACAGCCGGGACTACGAAGGGCGCGTGGAGTCGAGCGAGGCGTTCATCAAGGTGTGCTCGATCCATCGGATGCTCAGGCTCTTGAAGCCCGATCCCGCCGAGGCGACCGCCTATAAATACCCGAGAAAACCGAAGATTATTACCGGATAGACTCTTACTCAGCAGCCGCTTCCTGGCGGCGGGCGACGATCCTGTCCAATGCATCGGGGACCAACCGCTCGGCAAAGCCCGCGGCGAAGGACCAGATCAGGAGCTTGAACCAGTCGATCCCCGCCACCGGACCCGTATGGCGGACGAAATCCGGGAACGACAGATAATCGCCCCCGTGGGCCAGGTCCGGGCCGGCCGTCGCGATCTCGGGGAACGCGATCCCTTTGAGGAGGCCGGCTCCGAAGATCAGGTAGAGGATCGCCGCGAAGATGGCCCCGCTGCACGGGGCCAGAAGCAGGCTCCCCTGCGCCTGCTCCCACGCCAGGCTCGTGGCGATCGGGTCGCCGCCCCCCTGGGCCTTCTCCATCCTGTGCAGGACGCTCATCGTGGCCCCGACCAGGCCCGAGAACAGGACCAGGACCAGCGACGGGTTGTGCTCGCGATGCACGATTGCCAGGTAGGCGATGAAGCACGCGGAGAGGACGAACAGCAGGGCGCTGATGTATCGGATGAAGCGGATCCTGAACCGCTCGCGCACGGGCTGGAGACCGTAGAACCAGTGCAGCTCGCCGACCAGGTGCTCGATATCGGCCCTCACCTCGGGCTCCGGCGCCGTTCGGGGGTCGGGCGGGCTCGAGGCCAGGTAGGCGTCGTATCGAGCCCGGCCGGCCACGTCGCGCAGGCGGTCGCGATACGCCCAGGCGTCGCGCCGCAGGCGGTCGATGTGCCGCAGCTTCAGCAGGGCCAGCTCCAGCGGGTGCAGGTCGGCGCGATGGTGCTTCGGCGACTGGAGGATCGACTCGATGGTCCTCCTCGCGTCGCCGTCTCCCGTGTCCGGCGGCAGCCCCTGGTACTCGGAGACCAAGTAGTCGAAGTAGACCCGGTCGAACTCGTGGAATCGATTCCGGCTGCGGCGGCCGAGGTGGCGGCTCGGCACGCTCGGGCGGTATTCGACGTGACTCATGGAAGCGGCCTTTCGGTACCTCGATGCGATCCCGGCCGCTCGTAGGGCCGGCTCGCTCGCGAGGATCTTCGTCGGGCCCGGGGAACTATTGCCCTCGGAGAATAACGCGGACAAGATGCGACGAGAAAGGTTGACCTACCATGACTCAACTCGACCCCCGCCCGATACGACGCCTCCTACTCCTCGATACCATGATTCTCGTCGCGGTCGGCGTCGAGGGGCACTGAGCCGATTCGACATTTCACATAAGGAGAAGAAAATGCGTGCGAAATCGCTCGCGGCGGGCCTCCTCCTGTCTGCTGTCGCGTGGAACGCGACCGGCCTCCTTGCCCAGCACGCGGACGTCGCGATGAAAGCCGCCGTCAGCCGGCCGGACGATCTTCGTTGGAAGGCGGGCCCGCCTTCCCTGCCGCCTGGGGCCGAATTCGCGGTCCTCGAGGGCGACCCGTCCAAACCCGGACCCTTCGTCTTGCGCATCAAGGTCCCGGACGGCTATCGCATTCCCCTGCACACCCACCCCAAGACGGAACGCGTCACCATCCTCGACGGGACGTTTCGGCTCGGCATGGGCGAGAAATTCGACGCGACCAAGGGCGAGGCTCTGCCGGCCGGGGCCTACGGGACGTGGCCGGCGGGCATGAAACATTACGTCTGGGTCGAGGGCGAGACCATCATCCAGTTGCACGGGGAGGGGCCATGGGCCATCGAGTACGTGAACCCGGACGACGACCCGAGGAAGAAGAAGTAACGCAGGAACGATATGGCTGCCGGGCATGGGGCAAATGAGCAGGGCTAGCCTTCGTCCGAGGCGAGTTGCTCCCATGCTGCCCGGATCACATCGGGCTCATCCCCGTGCGGCCCGCGTGATGGGAACATCGAGGCGGCTTTTGGGGCTCTGATGACTGCTCGGATCGAAGCAACGCCCTTGCGGACACCTATCGGTACATTTTGGCCGGCGTTAGTTCGCCCCGCTCGGGCGAGCATCCGGTAAAGCTCCGGCCGGCCGATCTTCGCTGCACGGGCTGCCTCTGTCCGGGTCATCCCCTGCGCCAGCAGCCGGAGCACCAGCCGGGGGCGCTTCCGCCTCGCCTTGACGCTCAGCATGATCGACCCCTTGAAACCACCGCTCGGGCGAACTGATTTCGACCGCCGAGATTTCAGTTTTTCAGCTCGCCCGCGTCACCGTTGCCCGCTCTTCAACCGAGGGTCCGACCTGGGCCGAGGCCTCGGAGGGGGCAGCACCTTCGGCAACCGGGCGTCGACGCCGGACCGTAGGCACCACAGGCAGACTTCGGAGACAGCCAAGGCCCTCGAGCCGCACCCCGCGCAAGCTCGACCTTGCACCAGCGGCCAGGGTCAGCCCAGCCCCATGATCTGACGGCACGGGGGAGGGGGTACGTCAGGAGGCTCGTAAGTCGCATCGCGCCGCACCTTCCGCTTCTTAAGCAGCGTCGTCCCGAGCTCCAGCGCGATCAGTTCGTCAATGGGCTCCGCCGCGGCCGGGTCGGCCACCTCGCCCATCACGTCCCGATCCTCCTCCGTCAGCGAGACCAGCTTCCACTTCGAACGCTCCTGCTGCGCCCAGCCCCGCGTCACCCACTTGCCCGTGGTCAGGTCGATCACCAGCCCCTGCCGGGAGACCTCGCCCGCGCCCAGGACCACCGCCGGACCGTCCGGGTACTCGGCCCACCGCTTGAACAGGTCGGCGACCCGGTCGAAGTTGTTCGCGAGCATGATCCTGTCCCTCGCGGTGGCGTTGCGAGCGAACCACTCGCGTTCGCCGTAATAACTCACGCTCTGCTCGACCTTGCCGATCTCCTTCATCACCCACCACCAGCCGCCCAACTCGGCGGGGTCGGAAGGGGACTCCCGCTTCGGCCTGGCGATCTGCTGGGGAAGGTCGTCCTCTTCCTCCTCCTCAACATCCGAGAGGAAGGTCGATCGGCCCGTCAGATCGGGCGTGCGGAGGGCCTCGGGCTTCGGCGTCCGCTGTTCGCGGAGATCCCGGGCCACCGCCTGCACCACCTTCGGGCCGTCGGCCACGATGGCCCGCTGCTGCTGCTCGGGCAGCTTGGCGACGGTCGCGGCCGCGGAAACAGCGACCTCATCGCGGTCGACCATCTCGACGAGTTCGGGGACGGCGTGGTCGATGACGGACTTGGACCGCTTCACAGTGTTGAGGCCGACGTTGAGGAGGTCGCCGGCCTCGGCCTGCGAAACAGAGGGTAGTTCAATTGGGCTACCCTCGATCATTGGCCGGTGCTGATTGGTTCCATTGCTGAGGTTGGCCAATCTGCCGGCGATCATCCCCCTCTGTGTCTCGATCAGGTGCATCACGTTCATGTTTGCTGATACGATATAGGCGACCAATTTGTCCGGGTCGCCGTCTCATTCCCGGACGTTCGGCTCGATGCCAAGCTCCTGGCAGGCCCGGTAACGGTTGCGGCCGTCGTGAGTCAGGATGTCGTGCTGCTGGAGGCAACTCCCTCCGGTCTTCACGGTCGCGGGCCCGCACCGGCACGAGCCGACTGGACGGCTCGGTACAGGATGCATCAATTCGCGGAAAGCGCTCTCCGAGCCCAAGGACTGATCGAAATCGGAATCTCGGGGATCACATCGCAAAAATCTGACCTATCCTTCGCATGGAGTCTCCGCAGCTTCCGCCCGCCGCCCTCAAATGGCAGCGGCACTGAATCTCGATAACTCTCCACCAGGAGTGGTTGATGAGGCACACCGTCCGGGGCCGGAGGAAGAAGGCCGCCGCGGCGCTCGAATTGACGATCCTGCTCCCATGGCTTTGCTTGCTGGCCCTGGGAAGCCTCGACATCGGCAGGGTCCTCTCGGCGCACGCGACGATCACCGATTGTGCCCGCAACGGCGCCCTGCACGCGAGCGATGCGACCGCCGCGGCACGGTCCCCCTACGCGAACTATGCGGCCGCCGCGATGGCGGACGGCGCATCGCTGTCGCCGGCGCTGACCGCTTCGAACGTCTCCCTCTCCACGTCCAGCGACAGCTATGGCAGCTACGTCGAGGTGAAGGTCGCCCACGAAGTCCCGCTGCTTTGCGGCGTCCTCTCGGCCTCGACGTGCAAGGTGTCACGCACCGTCAGGATGCGCGTGGCCCCCTAACCGCCGGGATCACCCGGCCGACCCAGGAATTCCCGGGAGGGATCATGCTCGCCAGCCGAAATTGCCGCCGGCGACGCGGTGCGGCCATGCTCGAAGCGGCACTCGTCCTGCCCGTCCTGTTCATGCTCATCTTCGGCCTGGTCGTCGTCGGGATGGCCGTCTCCTGCCATCAGCAGGTGACCCTGCTGGCCCGCGAGGGCGCGCGTTACGCATCGGTGCACGGGGCAGGCCACGCAAAGGATACCGGAGGGGCCGAGGCGACGGAGGAGACCGTCTACTCGCAGGCCATCCTCCCCAAGGCCGTCGGGCTCGACCCCGGCCAAATCACCTCCACGGTGACGTGGGACCACTCGAGCAAGTCGCCGATCTATCAGCCCACCGGATCGAGCACCCTCTACCGGATCAATTACGTCACCGTGGTGGTCAGTTACAAGTGGCGGGCCCCGTCGTTCCCGGGGTCTGCTGCCAGGACGATCACGCTGACGAGTACGTCGAGGATGCCGCTGTGCAACTGAATCCCAGGGAGGCCGCAGGCCGGACGCACCGTGGGGTCGAAGCGAAGCCGGCCGGCTCCGCACTCCGACGGCGGGCCCCTCGCCGGGGGGTGGTCGCCGTCCAGTGTGTCCTGGCACTCAGCGTGCTGATGGGCGCCGCAGCTCTGATCGTCGACGGCGGCATCCTGATGTCCGAGCGCCGCCACGTACAGGCGGCCGCCGACGCCGCGGCCCTGGCTGGCGCCATCGACCTGTACAAGAACTATGCGACCCACGCCGGGGTCGATACGCCCGGCTCGGCCGCCGATTCCGCCAGGGCCATCGCCCTGGCCAATTATCCGGCGGACCCCGCCAACGTGGCGGTGACGGTCAGCATCCCTCCCCAGTCCGCCGAGTCCTCGTCCTACAACGGCAAGGCCGGCTACGTCGAGGTCAGGGTTACCTACGCTCAGGAGCGGGGCCTCAGCACCATCTGGAGCTCGTCGAGGATCCCGGTCACCGGCCGAGCGATCGCGAGGGGACGCTGGGCACCCTCCGACTTCGCGATCCTGACCCTCGCCCCCACCGGCGCCGCCGAGTTCAACGTCTCGGGCGGCGGCTCCGTCGAGGTCAACGGCGGGTCGATCATGGTGAACTCCAACGACGTCGGTGCCCTGAAGAATTCCGGCGGCGGTTCAGTGAAGGCCTCGTCGATCGAAGTCGTCGGCGATTACACGGGCGGCGGTTCGTTCTCGACCACCCCCAAGACCGGCTCAATGCCGATCGAGGATCCGCTTAAATTGCTGGCCGCACCCGCGATACCATCCCCCGGCAATTTCACGATGACGTCGATACCTAACTCTAATGCAAAGCGGTACACACTCTCGCCCGGGGCCTACGATGGTAACGGCGGGACGCCGATGCCCTCGTTCAAAAGCGGCGACGAAGTAATCTTCAAACAGGCCGACGCCAACTCCGCAGGTGGCATCTACTACCTCTACAAAGGGCTGAAAACCTCCGGCGTCACCATGACGATGGGCGACGGGACCGGCGGGATGATGTTTTACAACGCCGGAGTCGGCTCCAGCGATGGCTTCTCGATCACTGGCAATGCCTCGGGGACGGTCAATCTCTCTGGCCTGGACGGGACGGCCAGCTCCACGCGGGCTTACAAGGGCCTGATCTATTACCAGGCCCGGGGTTCGACGCAGGACGTGAGCGTCGCCGGCAACGGGAGCTTCACGCTGAGGGGGACGTTCTACGCCCCGAGCGCCGCCCTCAAGGTCACGGGCAATTCGAGTACCCCGCCGTCGACGATCGGCTCTCAATACATCGCCAACTCCCTGACAGTGAGCGGCGGGGGGGCCGTCGTCCTCGACTACAACAGTGGGCTCGTCGCGCCGGCCCGGTTCATCGGCCTGGTCGAGTAACACCGGATCTCGCGGGCCGTCCCCGGATGGTCCGCCCCCCTCATCGAGCGATGACCGTCAGTTCCAAAACTTGGAATTCGGACGTAGAAGGGGGATGAATCACCAACCTTACCCCGGCGACCTGACCGAAGCCCAATGGGCCATCCATCAAAGACTGGCCATGCCTACGGCCCCCGGTCGGCAAGCCCGGATGCAGGGCCTGATGCGGGAGAATCCCATGTTCTCGACGCGAACAATTGCCAGCCTCCGGGCCAGCGTCGGACCCATCCGTTTTTCGTTGCACTCAGGAAAATGGATGGGATTGCGCATCATTTCGGTCGAATAAGGCGGGAGTCCTTGGATGCGAGCAAGCCTCTGGTCCTCGGATTCGACTGACCCCCCTTGGCTCGCATGACGGACCTTCCGCAGGCCTCGCGGCCTCGGTCGGCCGCCGGGACCTGCTCCAGGTTTTCCTCGAGCAGGCGGCGGCTGAGGCGCGCACCGGCCCCAAACTATTTCCTGCGGTCGCAGGAAATGGTTGACGCTCGTCCACCGGGACGCGACCCACTCAGAAGCCGCTGATCGAACTGAGGCTCAACGCCCGCCCAGCTGCCGGCCCAGCATCCCCGCCAGGCTCTCAATGGATCGCTCGCCGCATCGTCCGTGATTGGCCAGTGCGTGGTTGGACATGGAGGCCCAGTCCTTGGCCCTTGCATAGCGGAGGATTGCGGCGACGGTGGCCAGGTCCCTGCGCTTCAGGCGTGGGTCGTCCTGAAGCCTGTTAGGGATGGCGGAAAAATGGTCTTTGACAGCAGCAGCAGCGCGCGTAGAATCGACGTAGCTCATCCGGGGTCAACTCCCGTGAGTGCACGCTGAGGCGGTGCTGATTACACCGAACCGCAGCAACCAGAGATACTTGGCCCCGGCGAGAGTTAGCGCTCTCCCCGGGGCCATCTCTTTAATCGCGCCCGCCTCTCGCAAGCAACGCGAGGGGCGCAAGATCTCCGAGGACCGACGATGCGGCTTACCAAGCAGACGGCCCAGCAGAAGCACGTGGCGACTGCTCCCGATCAGGGCCGATCCCCGGCGGCGCTACCACTGACGGTCGCCGGGCAGGCCTCGGGGTTGAGCCGCCGGCAACGTCTGGCTCTGGCCGCGAAGTCGCGGGGCCGGAAGTGGGCCTGACGGTGCTCGCCGCACCCGGGGATTGGCCCGTCAGCGTCATCTGCGGGTCAAATTTTCCGGACATCCGCAACGTTGCCAATCGTGTTCGGCACCGGGCATGCTGAGCCTGGGCCGTGATGGTTCGAGGCCGGCACCGGCCTCGAAACACGGACGAACTCTGCTTATTCCGATCCGGTCGCGGCAATCGGGCCTTCGCGACGCGCAGCGTCGACCGCCACTCGACCCGGCGAAGGGGGGGCGGTGGGGACGATTCAGGGCTTGGGCGGGGCGGATTCCCGGGCCGCCAGCTTCGCCAGGTGGGCCGTCATCTCCTCCAGGCTCGCCAGGCCCAGGAAGTCGTAGCAGAGCATCTCGTAGGTTCGACGCGCCGGCTTGCGGCCCGTCGAATGATTGATCAGCAGGCAGGCGATGATCGCGCAGTACGTCTCCAGCAGGATCCCCTTGGGATGCTCCCAGAGCAGGTGGTTGCAGCCCAGCGTTTGCTTGAAGAACCGGAAGAAGATCTCGACCGTCCACCGGTAATGATCGATCAATGCGATGATCGCTGCCGGCACGTCCGTGAGGTTCGTCGCCAGCAGCAGTTCGCCGTCGCTGGAGGGGCCCGCGGTCTTGCCCTTGCGGCCGCCTCGCTTCTCGTGCGGCTGCGTTTTCACCGCGACCAGCCGCGTGGCGTGGCCGGGACGCCGGGCGACGGCCGACGACAGGCCGAGACTGACGATCGAGTCGGAGGCGACCCCGGCGGCGATGGCCTCGTCGGTCAGGGGTCGGGACTCGACGACCTCCACCCGGCTGTTGTCGCGGATTCGGCAGACATAATCACTCTTGGCATGCACGATCGCGTTGAAGAGGGTGAACTGGCCGAACCAGCGGTCCATGACGTAGGTGCGCCCGGCCTCGGCAGACTTGCGGAGCACGGCCTTCTCGTCGGAGTCGCCCGAGTTGGCCGGACCGGTCAGCTCGACGCGGGCGGGGACCGAGCGGTCGACGTCGAAGTGGACGTGAAGCCGCCAGGCATGCCGCGGCGTGCCGTGCCTGCTGTCCAGCCAGGCCGACTCGACCATCCTCGGCAGGGCCTTCAGCAGGGTGCCGTCGACGGCCGTCAGCGGGTTCTTCAACGCGGCCAGTCGGGGGTCCTTGGCGACGCCACGGACCTCTCCGGCCAACTCGGCGATGACGCCCGCGAGCGCCTCGGGATCGAAGAGTCGCGCGGCCTCGGAGAGCGATCCGGTCGCGGCGTGGGCGACGCCGAACCGCTTGCGGACGTGTCCCAGGTCGCTGACCTGCGAGAGCGCCCGCAAGCTGCGAGCGACGGGATTGAACATGGCCAGGGTGACCAGCGAGGCGAGCTGATCGAGGTGAAGCGTGCGATTCTTAGCCTTGTCGCGGTGACAAGCGTGGTCGTGGAGATGGGCGAAGAGCGGCCGGATCCGACCGAGAATCTTCAGCCCGGCGAGGTTCCGGAGCTCATCGTGAGTGCCCATGCCCGACAATTCTGACGGAGAGGCGGCGGTGGCGCAAGAGGAAATCGATCAAATCGGGTGACGGCCGCATGCGCAAAACCGGTGCCGAACACGATTGCAACGTCGCCAGTTTCCCGGCCAACTCCCGGCGGACTTCGCAGGCTTCGACGTCGGCCTGGGCCGGGCAGATCCGGGGGTGCCGGTCACTCTTTCGTGAATTGGAACGCGTACAGTTTCGCGCGGCGCAGCTTGACCTGGATTCGCACCGGGCGCCCCGCGATCGCGGAGACGTCCGGGCTGCCCCTCCAGTGGACGGCCTGGTCGATGAAGTTGCCGCCGATCTCCTCGCAATCCTCTGCGGCGAAGCCCGGAATCGGCCGCCCCTCTTCGTCGAGCAGGCCGACGAACGCCGTGCCCATGGCCCCGGTGTCGATGTTCAGCCTCAGCCGACTGCCCTTGAACCTGACGGCGGGCGTCGTGAGTGACCCTCCCCGGTGGTCGGCGTCGGCGGAGACGAACCCATCCAGCCGTTGCCGCACGACGCCTACCCCTCCGAGCTGTCTGGCGGCTTGGTCGTACTCGGGCCGAAGGATGGCCGAGTCGTGCAGTCGCCCGCTGGAGTAGTAATACTGATAGAGGTAGTTCCCCCGACGAACGATGCCGGGTCCCGTCACCGCATACCAGCGGTCCCACTCGTCGGCCAGTCCGGTTGCGACATAGGGTTCGCGGTTCGGTCGTGACCATTTCACCCCGTCGCGGCTGACGGCCAACTGTGTCTCGAGCATGCCGAAGTCCTCCCACTTCCCCCCGGCCCTCGGTTTGACATAGGGGTTGCGCTGAGGAGAGAAGTGTCGGAAGCTGCTCGGGAACATGAGGTAGACGTCCTGGGCCCAGGGATAGAGGGCCGAGGCGTTGTAGTAGAGGTCGGAGTGGGGGTCGTCCTCCGCGTCGGCCTGGAGCACGACGTCCACGTTCCCGGTCGCGAAGAACATGCGGTCGTTGCCCGACTTGCGATATGGCCAGGGCTTGAGCGGGTCGTCGGTCTCGATGCGGCCGATCCTCCTCTGATTCTCCGAGTCGTAGGAGAGGGCTCGCGTATAGATCACGTATTTGCCGATCCGATTGTCCCAGTGGACGATCGTCGGATTATCGGTGAAGAACGGGAGTACCTGGCCGGACTCGTTGAAGTGCTCGCCGTCGGCCGAGTAGCTGGCGTAGACGCCGTGCACGGCGGGGTCGAACGGCTGGCCGGACTTGAGGCGGAAGAGCTTGTATCGCCTCGCCGGATCGGCCTCGTGGAGATCGAGGAAGATCGTGGGAAAACCGCCGCCGCCGAGCTTAGTCCCGGTGCGGCGGAATTGGAGGCCGTCGTCACTTTCCAGGACTTCGGCATCATCCGCGCCGAGATACATGCGAACCTTGCCGCCGTCCTCGATCACGCGGCCGACATGCCCTTGAAAGGGCGTGCCGTGTTCGTCGCGGAGCAGGCCGAGCTTCTGGGGCGGATTGGCGTGCAGCTCGACCCGATCGCTCTCCGTGATGAAGCGATGGTCGATGAAGAGCTGCTTGCGATCGGCCACGTCGATCGGGGCCGGCGGGGCGGCGAGCGCCAAGAGCAGGAAGAGGGCGTGGGACATGGGCTGCCTCGTGCGAGGTCGGGACGGGCCTGGCGTCCCGCGTTACCCGGGCCCCTCGCGGTTGCCTCGGGTGACGACGCTCACCCCGGGCCGTGCTGGGTTCTGCATTGCCGCAGCGAGGATTGGAACGGGTGCCGGGCGTCGGAGCAAGGCCCGCCCTAGGCCGGCCGTCTTGGCCGAAGGTCACGCCCTGCTGACCGCGGTCGGTACGCTCACCTCGCCGTCACCCCACCGCCCAGCAGTCTGACCACCACCTCGGCACGGTTGCGTAGCCGCCTGCCGGCCGTCGGGTCGTTGACCAGGCCGGCCACCGCCGATGTCGCCCCTGGCCCGGCCCTCGTTGGGCACCGGAGAACTGCGGCGGAGGGCGAACTCGGCTATCCTGGTAACGCCGAGCATCGTTCGCGAATGACGAGCTCGACTGCGGACGACTGCCTCATCCCGACGGGTGCGAGGCCGATCCGCCGCCCGCCGTCGAAAGGACCACCATGAGCAGTGAAGCAAACGAACCCTATCCCGGCGAGGCGATGAACCTGGCCCCATTCCCAAACCCGAGCCCGGACTGGTCGCAGGACGACCCGTCCCACCCGGGCTTCATGCTGAACGGCCTCGACGACACGCCGGGTCGGAAGGCGTACTACATCCACCTCGAGGCCAGGCCGGGCAAAGAGGAGCTACTCCAGGCCTTCCTCCGGGACATCAACGCTGGCGTCGACCAGGAGCCGCTGACTGGCCCATGGTTCGCCCTTCGTTACTCGAAGACGACGTTCTGCATCTTCGAGGCGTTCCCGGACGCCCAAGCCCGTCACGCGCACGACAACGGGCCGGGCGGGCACAACTTCCTCCGTTCTGAGTTGCTGCGCGAGGTGCTTGCCTACCCGGCGCAGATCCATCGCCTCGACGTGCTGCACGGCAAGTTCGGGGTCATGCTTGGTCAGCCGGTCAAGCCTGCCTGAAAGGGGGCATCACGCAGGAGATAGCAACCGTGCCACCTGGCCGGCCAACTCACGCAGGTCGTCTCGTGCCCCGGGGTCGGACAGGATGACGGCGACCGCCTCAGAGACCTACTGCCTGACCTCGGGCTCGACGGGCCAACCCTGTCGTAGCGACTTGGCCAGCAGTCGCAGGTCGGATTTGCGGGTTAAGTCGAGACTGGTCGTGCTATCGGGCACGGCCGGCGTCCTTCAGGTTGGAGCCGTTGAGCACCACGACGGAGGCCGCGGCCCTGACCTTCACTGCGTCGGGGCAGCGGGGGCCCTCGACGACGGCCATGGGGCGCCTGGCGGCCCTGGCTCGGACGGCGACGGTGACGTCCCAACCTTGCCCGACGGCGGCGGCGAGCATGCGGACGTCGACCTTCTTTCGCATGCCGAGGCCGGCCAGCTGGTGGGGGGACATCGCCGTTCCCTCGTTTCGAGTCCGGACGCCGCGTTAGCGCACGCACGGTACCCCGTCGCCGCGACCTGCCGGGACGCCGGAAGCCACCGTCGTAACGACTTTTTGAATCGGCAAACTCTTGGCAAGACTGCGATGGCACCGGCCGGTCGCGTGTCAGCCCGGCGTTGATCCGATGATGGTGCGCGATGAGGTGGCAAAACCATCGGGCCGGGATGCCTCGCAAGGACCTCGGAATCGACACATCCTGGTTGATCATGCCGCGCAACTTCCGACCTCGGCCCCGACTGCGGCGAGTGCATCCTCTTGACGAAAGGCCGCATGCTGCCGGGTGCCAGCAGGGGGCATTTCGTCCAGGAGGGAGATAGCACCATTCCCAATTAATCCGTGGGCAGAGCACCGATCCCTCGGCCCCGAGCGGCGGCCAAGGCACGTGGGCAGGGCCGCGACGCGATGGCCTCCGACGCCGCCGGCCTTGGCCATGACGGGGACCCGCGGCGGCGGCGTCGTGTCTGACCGCTAAAAAAAGGGGCAGGCCTTTCGGCCTGCCCCGGGGGACGACTGCTGCGATCAGGCCGCCCGGCGCGAGCCTGGCCGGCGCGGCAGCTCCTTGCGGCGGGCCCGGCCGTCGGGACGGGCCAGGCCCCGGTCGCGGAACCAGAGCTCCAGCGACCGCCGCACCAACGGGACGCTGTGACGCACCTGCGCGGCGATCTGCCGCAGCGTCAGGCGCTCGTCGTAGAGCCGCTTGATCTCGCCGGCGAGCGCACGCATCGGCGGCTGGGGGGCGTCGGGCTGGGGGAGCCTGGCCTGGCGGGCGCGGCCGTCGGGCAGGGGGGTGCCGGTGCGGGTCGACCAGGCGAGCAGGGCCCGCCGTGCTAGGTTGTAGGTGATGCCCAGGCGGGCGGCGATGGCCTTGATCTCCAGGCCGTCGTCGTAGAGGGCCTTGGCCGCGTCGGCGTGGCGCTCGGCCGGGGTGGGGTCGCGGTAGGCGATGACGATCTCCTCCCCGGAGGAGGCGGCCGGTTCGCCCGGGGGCCGGCCCAGCAGGTGGGCGGCGAGCCGGACGTGGCAGAGGGTGAAGCGCCCCTCGAGCCAGCCGGCGTGGGCGGTGGGCTTGCCGCATTGCCTCAGGTCGATGCGGCCGCCGGTGAGGATCCCCAGGACTTCGCGCAGCCGCGCGGCCGCCTCGGGGCCGGCGTCCGTCGCGGGCTCGAGCCGGGAGCCGAGGCCCCCCAGCCAGGCCCGCACGTCGGAATCGGTCGGCGTCGGCAGCGGGCCCCGCCCGGTGGCCTCGAAGTGACTCCGCTCGCGGCGGATCTCGGCCAGCTCGCGCCGGTATCTCGCCAGCCGTTCGCGGGTATCGCGGCGTTCCTCGGGGTCGTCGCCGGGCTGCTCCATGAGCAGGTCGATCGCCCCGACCTTCTGCTTCTCCTGCCTGTCCAGCGCGGGGCGGCGGCTGGGGTCGGCCGCGGCGTCCCGCTCGTTTTGTCGTAGCGCCGCCTCGAGGATCATGGCGGGCAGCTCGCCGTCTCCGCGGATGGCCGCGGCCAGGGCGGAGCAGGTCAGGCTCAGGGCCCGCTCGCGGTTGAGCATGCTGAAGAGGGGACGCTCGGCGGGGGCCTGCATGCGGCAGCGTTCGCAGACGAGGAACTTGCCCCTGCGCCCGCCGGCCTGGAGCGATCGGCCGTGGGCGGTGCAGTAGAACAGCCCGCCCAGGGCGTTGGGACGGTGGTCGTTGGGTCCCCCCTTCCGGCGCCGCGGCCGACGGCGGCGGGCCGTCGGCCGCGGCGGCGCTGGACGCGGTCGAAGAGGTCGTCGTCGACGATTCGCAGGGACTCGTCCTGCCGGGTCCGCAGCGGCTCGGCGCGGCGTACCTGGCGGGAGTAGTCCCTGGTGGGGCTCCAGATGGACTCGGTGGCCCCGTAGCGGGCCTCGCCGCGATAGATGGGGTTGGACAGCATGCGGCCCAGGATGGTGTCGCTCCACAGGCCGTCGGGGCTGCGGCGGGGCCGCGGGGCGTCGTCCTCGGCGTTGAGGTCGCGCACGAGTTGGGCGATGCTGACGGCGCCGTCGGCGTAGCGGGCGAAGATGGCCCGGACGACCTCGGCGGCCTCGGGCTCGACGGCCAGGATGTTGCGGGCCCCGCCGCGGCCGTCACCCCCGCCGTCGCCTGGTGCGGAGCGGTAGCCGAATGGGTAGGAGGAGCAGACCATTCCCCGTTCGAAGCGGCTGACGTGGGCGGCGCGGATGTTGGCGGCGTAGGCGGTGGTGCCCTGCTCGTCGATCATGCCGTGGATCTGGAAGAGCAGCCTCCATCCGGGGGTGGCTGTGTCGATAGAGTTGGCCGGGAGGATGACGCGTGCGCCGCAGTCGACGACGACCTCCTCTACGAACCTGAGGACGCGGTACTGCTTGCGATGGAGCCGGCTGGAGGCGATGCAGAGGAGGACCGAGGCCCCGCGGTCGCTGAGGAGCCCGGTGATGCGTGCCAGCCCGGGCCTCCTGCCTGACCGCCCGGAGGTGGCGAGGTCGAAGGCGACGTTCTCCTCGGGGACGAAGACGCCGGCTCGGAACGCGGCGTCGCAGCAGGCCCTGACCTGGTCGGCGATGCTGTCCTGGTGCTTGGTGGAGTACCGGGCGTAGATGCAGCCGATGGCGTCGGCCCGCTCGCGCGGCAGCCGGGCGTGGTAATCTCGGAGGATGTCGGCGATCTCGGAGGATGTCGGCGACCTGCCGCGCGGTGTCCCGCCGGTGGCCGTCGTCGAGGGGCTTGTTTCGGCCCCGCTGTCGCCGGAAGTTGTCCATGGGATGGTCGTCTCGTGTGGGGCCGGCCGTGCCGGCGGCGCGCAGGGCCTGCGCACCGCCGACGGGGGGGCGTGTCGGGATCGGCGTCGCCGATCCGAGTTTGGTTTGAGGGGCGTCGGTACGTCGGTGCCGCGGCCGTGGGGTTCGGATCGGATCGCCCGGTGGCGGGCGATGGGCTCGCCGTCGCGGCGGGCCTGCGGTCTCTCGGCCGTCTCAGGGGGTCGCGTCATCCGTGCGTCGCGCCCGGTCCCCGTCCGTGGGGCCGTCGCGATGTCGTGCCTTCCAGTCGTCGGCGAAGAGTCGTCCCAGCAGGGTCGCCAGTCGTCGTCGCGCGTCGTGGTCGGCCGGCACGGCCGTATCGCGTGGGCGTCCTTCCTCGCCCGCTTCTCCTGGTTCGTTCTTCCATAGTAAGTCATCTCGGCCGGAAGTCATAATCGCGCATTCCCCGGTAAACGAAGGCGTTTTCGAACAATCTGAAAACTATTTTGGTCGCCCGGTGTCGGGCGGCGCCGCGAGTTGTCTCCGGGTGCGGCCCGTCGTATCGTCAGGTGATGGCGACGAGGAAGGGCCGCGAGACGCTCGCGGCCTGAAGTGGCCGGTGGGGGGCGGCGATCGCGGCCAGGAGGTCCTCGTCGTCGACGGCCTCGGGAGCCACGCTCAGGCGGCCGCGCATGGCGTCCAGCAGCCCGGGCCTGAAGCCGGGGTCGGCACAGTCGGCGTCGGCGAGCCGGTCGATCAGGGCGTCGAGCCGGCGGGGATGCCAGGCACGCGGGTCGTCGGGGAAGTCCCGCGGGATCAGCCCGCGTGCTCGGAGCACGGCGGCGGCGGGGTTGGCCAGGTCCCGGCCGCGGAAGTCGGCGACGTGGGCGAGGGGCTCGGCCTTGCCGCCCTGTTGGTCCTCGGGCCCACGCAATGCGGCGGCGAGCCGGTGCATCGAGATGGCCGTCGGCACGGAGCGGTCGCGGAGCAGAGTGGCCAGGTCGAGGGCGACGCGGCAGAGGTCGCGGCGGTCGAGGATCTCGGCGCGGCCGACGCCGGGCCCGGCCACCTCGAGTATCCGCCGCGGCGAGCCTTCGAAGGGTCGGTGCCCGTCCCCCGGGTCGTGGATCCTCAGGGCGAGGCGGTCGTCGATGCGCCCCAGCAGCGCCAGGCGGAGCCCGGATGCGGGCACCCTGTCGGCGTCGAGGACGGCACCATCCCGGGAGTCGAGCAGGCAGGCGGCGTGGCGGTGGCGGGGGAATTTGCGTGCGTCGAGGAGTCGGATCCTGTTGCGAACCCCGCCCCTGGGGCGACGTCTGGCGGGGGGCGAGGCGGCGAGATGGGCGGTGCTCATGGTCGGGTCTCCGCTTGGTTCACGGGGTTCGATGGCGGCGGCCGCGGCGACGCGGCGGGGCTCACCATAGATGCCGCGAAATCGGCGGAAATTTAGGGGATCCGGCTCACGGCCCGCTCCATCTCCCGCTCGTCGAAGGGGGGGACTTCCCCGTCGGGGAGGAACGCACGTCGTGCCGAGGCCGGAATCCCGAGATGCGAGCGCATGTCCCGGAGACGCCATGGCGTGGGTCTGCCTTCACCGACAAAAACGTGCGGCTCCACCGATGAAGCGTATTATTTCGGGTGCAAACAAGTCTTCAGCCGTGAGCATCGATCCGACACGCCTGCCATCGGGACGCTCGAACGCCGACGTCGGTCGTCCCCCATCTCGACGTGGCGGTTCATCCGCTCGTCGGGCCAGGCATCGAGTCGTCGGCCCTGGAGGAGAGGCTCGACGCGGCCCGGCACCCTTGATGACTCGCGTCGCACGTCTTCGCGTCTCTCGCCGGAGTCGATCGAGCCATCAACGCGCGAGACGAGTCCGGTGGCCGCTCGGAGTCGGTTCCAAAAGCAGGGCGTCCAGAGTCATGCGACGAGGAGTCTCGGAGCGATGACATGACGCTCGGCGTAAATGTCTCGAGCCCACTTCGACGACTCCTGCCGGATGCCCGGCACTGCGTACTCGTCCTTCGATTGCGGACTTACATGACTCAAAATGCGTAATTCTGTGGGTAATACGTCTTGCTTGATTGCAGACGGCCAATAAACCCCTTTATGGTGCAACGAGCGACGAGCGACGAGATGCGAAAGCTCTTCGGGCTTCTCGGACCGCTGTGATCTCACGCGAGGTGAAGAGCCCGAGCGTCGTGAGTGTCAAACTTCAAGGCTGCTCAACCTGGAAGTCGATTGTCGCTCAGGGATCGCCCACCAAGCGATACATGCCGCGATGGTCGAGATGATGGCCGCACCAAGGAACGCTCCGGAGAGGCCTCCTACGAACTGCCCCGGCACGGCAGGGATCGCATAGATCGACATGATCGCAGCGATACCGAGTGCTCCGCCGATCTGCTGGTCCATTTGCAGGAGCCCGGAAGCGGCCCCCGCATGCTCGTCGGGGACGCCGTCCATGATCGCCACGGTGCCGGGAGCAAATACCAGAGCGATGCCAATTGCGTGGATGAACATGGGCAGGAGCACGGCCGGGAAATAGGAGCTGGTCGCACTCAGCATCGCGAATCCGACCAGGCTTGAAGCCACAAGTATGCTTCCATTGATCAGGAGTAACCTGGCACCGAATCGCTCGATAAGCTGCGGGACGAACTGAGTGACAATAAACACGGTCGCAGTCAGGGGCAGGTAAGCAAACCCGGCGGCCAGCGGGCCGAAGCCGAGGACCTGCTGGAGATACTGGACGACCAAGAAGAGCATGGAAAAGTGCATGCCGACGACGATCGCCATGACGGCCAGCCCGCCGAGCCGTGCTCGATTGCGGAGCAGGTCCAATTCAAGCAATGGTTCGGCGATACGCCCTTCGATTCGTAGAAAAGCGAGGAGCAACACCGCGGCGGCAACGAAGGCCGGAATCGTCCCGATCGATGTCCACCCGTGGTCTGCCGCACCGATGAAGCCATAGACGATCGCCAACGACCCAAGTGTCGCAGTCGCGGCACCCCAGATATCGAGGCGGGCGGGCGTTCGCGGCGTCTCCGCGACCAGGATCCTGACGAGGATGAGGACGAATGCTCCGACGGGCAGATTGATCAGGAGTGACCATCTCCATGAGAAGAAGTCGGTGAGGACGCCTCCCAGGATCAGCCCGGCCGATGCACCGATCGACGACACCGCGATGAAGAGGGAGAGCCCGCGGTTCCGCTCGACTTCGTCACGTGCCATCACCGTAATCAGCGCCAGCACGCTAGGACCGGCGACCGCCGCCCCCATGCCCTGGAGCAGCCGCGCCAGGATGAGTACGGCGGGCGACTGAGCGAACCCGCCGAGCAACGAGGCCGCCAGGAAGAGCGCGAGGCCCGCCTGGAACGCACGCACTTTCCCGTAGATGTCGCCCAACCGCCCCCCGAGCAGCAGGAGGCCGCCGAAGGCCAATGCGAAGGCGTTCGGGACCCAGGAGAGGCCGGCCGTGCTGAAGCCGAGGTCCGCCTGGATTCGCGGCAGGGCCACGATGTCGATCAGGAAATCCATCTGCAGCATGAACTGGGCCGCAAGGATCGTGCCGATGGCGAGGATCCGTCGAGTCGAATTCGATGGGGCGATTTCAAAATCTTTGGGAGGCATATTGTCACTTCCAGATAAATTAATTTTATCGAATCGATGCATCGCTTCTCCGCCCCGACCGCTTGCTCAACTCCGACCCTCGCTGTTCCCGGAAGAGCCTGATGTTCAGGCCATCGGCACGCAAAATGGGTCCAGGAGATGCATCGTCGAGGATCGATCGCCAGCATTCGGATCGCTCAGGTCCTAAGAATTCCACCGTCCACTACAAGGTCGGCACCGTTGACGAATGCCGCTGCGTCCGAGGCCAGGAAGACGGCGGCGTCTCCGATCTCCTCGGCGTTTGCCACGCGTCCGAGGGGGACACTGGCGGCCAGTGCGGCGATCTGCTGCTCTGTTTCGTCGGGCCCGAAGAACCGCAGCATTCCCGGCGTCTTGACCGGGCCAGGGCTGAGCAAATTCACTCGAATCCCCGTGCCCATGAGGTCCAGGACCCAGCTCTCGACGAACGCTTTCACGGCCGCCTTTGAGGCGACATAGACGCTGAAGTTCCGATGATTTCGCCGGGCCGAGACCGAGCCGACGACGATGACCGACGCTCCCCTGGTGAGCAGCGGCAGGGCTTTTTGCACGGTGAAGAGCATCCCTTTGGTGTTAATGTCGAAGATGCTGTCGTAATGCTCCTCGGTGATCTGCCCCAGCGGCAACAACGCCCCGATCCCGGCATTCGCCACCAGAATATCGATCCGCCCATACTGGTTGCGGACGCTGGAGAAGAGTGTGTCGAGGTCGGACAGGCTGGAGACGTCGGCCTGCAGCCAGGACGCTTTCCCTCCCAGGAGGGCGACCGCCGCTTCGAGCTCGGGTTGCCGACGTCCTGTGATCACGACCGTGGCGCCCGCGGCCACGAAACGCTGGGCGATGCCGAGCCCAATGCCGGCACTGCCGCCGGTCACCAGCGCGATTTTGTCCTCAAGAATTCGAGTCATTGTTTTCTCCTTCGCATTTGTTAACGGATTCGAGCACGCATTCATCCGGAACGGAGCTTCGTCTTAGACTTGAGAAGCCCCGCCGTCTGCGAACAGCTCGATCCCGTTCACGTAGCTCGACTCGTCACTCGCCAAGAACAGCGCGACGCTAGCAATCTCCTCGGGCTCGCCGATGCGGCCGATGGGGCTTCGACCCGTGAGGAACGTGAGGCCCGCCTCGATGTTCTCGGGGCCGATCGCATCGCGAAGGGACTGGGTGTTGACGGGGCCGGGGCTCAGGACATTGATGCGGATTCCCGACCCTTTGAGATCGAGGACCCAGCTGCGGACGAGGTTACGAACCGCCGCCTTCGTCGCGCCGTAGACCCCCATGCTCGCGCCCGGCTGGAGGGAAGCCGTCGAGCCGACAACGACCACGGAGGAGGCCTCACCCAGGAGGGGCATCGCTTGCTGGATGGCGAAGATCTCGCCCTTGACGTTCGTGCCGAACATACTGTCGACCTCTTCGTCGGTGATCTTCCCGAGCGGCGAGTAGGTGCCGCCCCCCGCGTTCGCGACCAGCACGTCGAGCCGCCCGTGCTTCGCCTTCACGTCTGCATAGAGCGCGTCCATCTCACTAGATTTCGAGACGTCCGCCGCGAACGAAGAAGCCCCGTGCCCGATCGCGGCGATTGCGGCATCGAGCGTCTCCTTGCGCCTTCCGGCGATGACAACCGTCGCGCCTTCTTCCGCAAAACGCTTCGCGATCGCGAAACCGATTCCGCTGCCGCCGCCGGTTACGACGGCGATCTTTCCCTCAAGTCTCTTGGTCATAATTTTCACTCTATTTTTGTGTCCGACGTGCGGACGTGATGTTTTAAATCTCCGAACAACCTCGGCTCAACCCGCCTCTCGACGAACCGCCAATCTCCATTCATGCGTACGAAGCGGTCGTGGTATTTGCCCGTCACGATCGGCTGGAGCGGGAAGTCGGTGTGCGCCTGGAAGACCGTGAAGTAGTTGGTCGAGGTGGCCGCATTCGCATTCTCATCGACATCGATGAGGTAGTTTGTGTTGACGTGCCATGTCTTGGGCGTCCCGTCCTCGTGGACCTGAACTCCGTTGAGTAACTGCCGATGGATGGCCTCTTTGCCCTCGGCCCGCAGGTCAATGACGGTGAACGAGGCGTCTTTGAGGAGTTCCGAGACCTCCTCGAAGCGGCCCGCATCCAGGAGGTGAGCGTACGTGGAGCAAAGCCTCTGGATTGCCTGCTCGCTCGCAAGGGCGGCGGGTTGTTGCGATGGGTTTTGAATCATAGTTCTCCTCCGTTAAGGACAATGGTATCCTTAGGGTACCTGGTGTCAATTAGGCACTTAAATCCCACTAGGTACCTTAAAAGTAACCTAGTAACGGGGATTGGAAATGGCAAAGGATGTCGGAGACCTGGCCATGACCACCGGCGAGGAGTCGAAGGAAGTTGCCGAGAAGTATCAGCTTCTCCTCGGCGAGATCGCCGACAAATGGACGGTGCTCATCCTCTCGAATATCTGCAGCAACCGTGGAAGCCGATTCAATCAGATCCGTCGCGAGGTGGGCGGAATCTCGCAGAAGACGCTCACGCAGTGCCTACGCAAACTCGAGCGGAGCGGTCTCATCAAGCGGACGGTCATCCAGGCCGCACCCTTGGGCGTGATGTATACGCTCACCGACCTCGGCTCGACACTTCACGAACCCCTAAGTGCGATGGCCACTTGGGTAGACCGGTATCTTGCCGAGGTGATGAAGGCTCAACAAGGTTTCGACCAAGAGCTCGGGAAGCATTCAACCGGAACTCCCATGGACTAGGATTGGAGGACCAAAATGGGAACTACTCAAATATGTGAACAATTATCGAATAGTTTACATGGAAAAACTATCACTAGTTAATAAACCAGCCAGTCGGTTTTGCCGGAGATAATTCCCTTCATCTCCGGCAATCGGTCTGGAGTTAACGGCTGCCGTTTTCGTCATCTCGGTCGGCGTCTTCAGTTGAGGGCTCCTCAGGCAAAAATAGAGAACGGAAGAGACGCTCTCCCGAGCCGAGTAGACGCACCAGGAGCCGAATCCATGAGCCGGATTTACCTACCTAACTACCTCCCCGACCCTCGCATGCTCGACTCCGTCGGCAATCGCATGGCCGACCGAGCCGCCCACCTTGCATTGCTTCGAGCATCGCAATCGAATCCTTGCCCGTGGTCGATTCACTCGAACGGGCTCAGAGCGGCGTTCCCTCAGCGACCTGACCACCGCCTGCCTGACTTGCCGCCGTTGAAGTAACGCGGAACTTTGGGGGATGTCGAGAGCCGTCCAGGGCGTCCCCCAAATTGCATCCTTGCAACCAATTGGAGCTAAGCCAAGTCGTGCAGGATAACCCCCTTCATCCTGCACAAGCCTCCTACGACGAACTTTATCATTTGTGAAAGGCGTCACGCTCCCCTGCGATGAGCAATTGGCTCTCCCATAGGATTGCCACCCGACGTGAACTGAAGGACGCCCCCTCCTCGCAGGCGGTAGGGAAGTCGGAACTACATGGCACACACGCCGCCATCGACGGGCAGGGTATGGCCGGTGACGAACCGGGCTTCGTCCGACAGGAGCCACACGATGGCAGCGGCGATTTCGTCGGGCTGGCCAATCCGCCCCATCGGCACGAAGGCGGCGTAGCTGTGCGGGTCGCCGCCCGTCCCGTTCGCCAGGAGCGGAGTCTCCACCGGGCCGGGTCCGACCGCGTTCACCCGGACGTTCGACCTGGCATAGTCCAGTGCCGCCGACTTCGTCATGCCCGTGACGGCGTGCTTGGTGGCGACGTACAAGCTCCAGCCGGGGTATCCATTCAGCCCGAAGATGGACGACGTGTTCACGATGCTCCCGCCGCCCGTCCTGAGCATCTCCTCGATTTCGTACTTCATGCAGAAGAACACGCCCTTGATGTTGACGTCGAACAAGGCGTCGGCCTTGTCGAGGTCCTGCTCGTGGAGCGGCACCTGCTCGCCGTCCATCCCGGCGTTGTTCACCGCCAGGTCCAGCCGCCCGAACTCCTTCACCGCCCTGTCGACCAGGGCCTTCACATCGGCAGGCTTGCTCACGTCGGTCCTATGGAAGACGGACTTCCCGCCGTCTCGCACGATGAGGGCCACGACCTCCTCGCCCTTGGCCGCGTCGCGATTGCCGAGTACGACGGACGCCCCGTCCCTCGCCATCGCCAACGCCGTCGCCCGACCGATGCCGCTCCCGGCACCGGTCACGACCCCCACCTTGCCCTTCAAGTCCGCCATCGTCTTCCTCCATTCCGAGCGTCGGTTGAATCGACAACGACCGCCGAGCCGCCGTTCGTGCTTCAGGGTCAATGTCTTGCCTTAGCAATAGATGCGATTCCAAGGGTCGATTCCGCAAGTAGGAACCGTTTGGTACCCTAGGGGCCAAAAAAGGACGAAATCATGGGCGACGATATGACGGTCTACGGCAAGGACTACCTGACCCGCCGTCTCCTGGACGTGGTCGGGGACCAATGGCGGCCCATCGTCATCTTCATCCTGGGCAAGGGTCTGAAGAGGTACGGTGAGTTGCAACGCTGCCTGCCTGACGTGTCGAAGAAGATGCTGACGCAGACGCTCAGGGTCTTGGAGCACGACGGGTTGGTCAAGCGGACGGTCTATGCCGAAGTGCCCCCGAAGGTGGAGTACGAGCTGACCCCGCTGGGACGTTCCTTTCTGGAGCCGGTGACGTCGCTGTGCCGATGGGCGACGACCCACACGGAAGATCTCGACGCTGTCCTCGCGTCTCGCAAGAAGTCGGACCGGCGGAAGAAATCGCTGCCAGGTGCCAAATAGGCCCCGTCGCCGATTCTGCGGTTACGCCCTTCGACAATTAATGGAGGCCCCAACCGAACCGTCCGATTACAGGACATAACGCCCTTTATGAACTGTAAAATTTTTTATCTACGCCAATGCATTTATGTGTTCCCTGCCCTCCGCAGGATCCTGACGACCTGGACCTGCCCCCACGGCCTGCATCCCCGCGTGGTGTGCCCTTCGTCGTTGAGCCTCCCGGCGATGGCGATAGGCATGGCCGGCCATGTCAGGAGGATGCACGAGTGGGTTACAATGCCCTCGATTCCATGAGCCGCACGCACGATACCTTTGCGCGATCGACACAACATGAACAAGCGACCGAAGCGATCGCGGCCGATGACTGGGCGAGGCCGACAGGCGTTCCGGCCGGAGGTCCTCGGACTTGAACGGCGGACGATGATGGCGAGCGGCCTCGCGGCCGCATCCGCGCAGGCCGCCCGGGCGGCCGATCGGATCGCGACGTCCGTGATCATGGGCGAAGTGACGACCTTCCTCGCCGGACAGCCACTCCCCGCCCCGCTCCTCGCCCGACTCGACCGAGGGATCGACCGGGGGAGCCTGACCCGAGAAGGCGCGCTCCAACGCATCCTGCGGACACCCCAGGTCCAGACAGGGCTCGTCCGGAGACTCACGGAGGATCTGCTGAACCGCGAGCCGACGACGGCCGAGTCGCGGGCGCTGGTCGGGGGGATGCAGACACGCGGCGCGGACGTACCCTGGGCCCTCCTCCAGGTCATGACCAGGCCGGAGTACTTCGACGCCCAGGGCGCCACCAACACCGGCTTCGTCCGGGCGGCGACGATGGAGCTGCTCAACCGGCCAGCGTCGTCGGACGAACTGGCCCGGGCCGTCCCCGCCCTGGACCGCGGCGCCCCGGCGCGTGCGGGGTTCCTGCGGACCCTGATCGGCGGGCGCGAGTTCCACCTGGCCCGCACGCTGGACGCCTTCCAGCAGTTCGCCGGGACGTCGGGCACTCCCCAGCAGCAGGCGTCCGCCCTCGAGGCATTCCGCGGGCCTCTCGGCTACACGAGGATGTTCGCCCGAGTCCTGGGCTCGGCCGCCACCTCGACAGGGCTCGTCCCGACCCTGGCCCAGAATCCCGGGCTGAGCGTCAAGCGGGTCCCCGGCTTCCTCGCGGGATGGACGGTCCCCAATCTGGCCGCCCCCTACAACGTCGCGAATCAATCGGACCGTAAGATCGACAACGGGACCGTCGATTACTGGGCGATCACGCTCAACCAACTCGATGCGGTGCTCCTGACCATCGTCCCGACGGATAACCAGCCCGACACGGGCTTCGCCGTCCGGATCTGGGGTCCCGACGGCAAGGAGATCGGGGCGGCAGTCGCGGGTGCGCAGTTCTCCTACGTCGCCGCGACCACCGGCACCTACACCCTGGGCATCTCGACGAAAGACGACGGCGTCTATGCGTTCAATCCGAATGGCGCGCAGAAGACCCCCTCCGGCCCGTCGGCCCGCACCTTCACGGCCGAGTTCCAGACCTATCCTGGGGCGAACACGGACACGGTGAACCTCCTCCTCAAGTACCAGAACCCGGCCTATACGGACAACAACTGGCCCGTCTGGACGGCCGCCCAGAGCCAGGCGTACCAGACCCTCACGACCATCGCATCGGCCGGCGCAAATGCGAATTCCCCCGGGCTCGTGAACTTCACCGACTTCCGCCAGATCGGCGACATCACCGACCCCAAGATCATCGGCAACTGGCTCACTACGACCTGGAACCCGTTCCAGGTGATCATGGACGATCTCAACAATCCGCAGATCGCCAGCATCAGCTATCAGTACGTCTTCAACGCCTACTCGCCCCAGGACTGGACGACGATCGTCGACGCGTTCATCCACAACCCTGAAATCCATGACGCCTACGTCTCGGTCGACACCCGCCTGGCCCGGGCCAACGACGCGCGATCGGACATCTACAACGACTACCTCCTCAGGTTCCAGGCGTGGTCCACATCAAACGAGGTCTTCCTCGGGCAAGACCCCACGATCATCGCCCAGCTGATGACAACCGGACTGACGGATATACCGCTGCCAACGCCGGTCAATCAGAACTCCTGGATCGAGCGGCTGCTCGCCGGCCTTGTCGCCGTGGGCGCGAGTTTCGCGGGTGCGGTCGGGACCCCCGCCGCGGGCCTGGCCGTCGCGGCGGCCGGGAATCTGATCGTCAACAGTATCGACGCCTGGCTCGACGGCGATTTCGGGAATCCGAAGCCTCCGCCGCCCCCGCCGTCCCGCCTAGAGATCCTCGGTGCGGCCATCGACATGCAGAACACGGCGTTGAACGCGTACAAGAACACCTTCGATCTCCTCACCAATCAAGGCTTCCTGAAGTCGGTGTTCAGCAACTTCGGCCTGCTCGAGGCCATGGGAACCATCCAGTTCACTTCCTCGGCGAACGACCAAGCCACCGCGGCCGCGGTGGTGAGGCAGAACTATGATCGGTCGATCTGGGAGCAGCTCTTGCCACGGGCGTTCTCGTGGAAGCTCATCGCCCCCACCGACAACGGGCCGAACGACACGCTCCCCAACTTCACCTTCTTCATCCCCTCCGGCGAAAAGGTGCAATGGGAGACGCCGAACAGCGCCCTGCCCATTGCCGACGGATCCAGCGGCCCGACCTGGAGCTATTATCCCACGAACAGTCAATATTCGTTCGCATCGCCGGGTGGCCAGGCGATTGCCGACGCCAAGGCCCAGATCGTGGCCCTCCAGAGCGAGACGCCGCAGTTCTCCTTTCCTGGCTATGACTTCACCCCCAGCTACAACAGCGACAACAAGGACTGGTTCGGTCCGGGGGCCGTCTCCGCACCGCAGGAGCTCACGGGGCGATTGGGCCGTTTCTATACCATCTCGACGAATTCGCACCTGTCGGAGACCCTCTACCGCCACACCCTCTACGGCGTGAACGGCTTCTATCAAAGCTGGTACACATGGGCCGACCTCGATGGCGTCACGATCCACCAGTGGGCCCTGGAGACCCCCGACGGCAAGGGCGGCTACCAGGAATTATCCCATGATGCCGCCGCGGCCCTCTTCGGCACCGGCGCCCTGGTAACGGCCAGCCCCGATCCCGTCGACTACAAGGGCGGCGGCTCCTACTTCGACTTCAAGATCCCCGGGCAGGGGCTCGCGACCCGGTTCGAGGTCTTCACCCAGTGGGGCAAGGATACGCCGGGCTTTGCACCAGGTTCGTTGCAGCCGGCCGCTATCCTCCAAGGCGGCAACATGCACGTGGGCTTGAATCCGTTCAACGGTTACTCGCAAGATTTCGATAACAGTTATGTCACCACCTACAAACTCACGTACGGTGCGAATCGCCTGAGGAGCGTGCGGAGGCCGTCGGAGGTGCCGGGTCCCGGAGCCGTACCGACCCCGCCGAGGCGAGTCTGAAGGTCGGCCGCCGGGCGGAGTCGCTCGTAGCATCCTCGGATGCGAGCGGCTCCCGATGGCGGGGTGGCACGCTCACGAAGCCGGCAGCACGTCCGGGATCGTCGTCGCCGGTGACCTCGAGCCGTTCAGGAGAACCGGTTCAGTCCGCTTGCCAGCACTTCCATCCCTCACGCGGACAAGGAGCCCGGACGTCAAGGTTGCAACGGGCTTGGCCGAGGGCCGTGAGCTGACAGTCTGGACAAGGGTCGTGAGCTGACAGTGTTGTTCCTGGACGGGGTCCCATGGCTCCTCGACCTGTGGCGTCGTCGGCCTCTCCAGGAAGTGGGCCTTTGCGTCCAGGAATTGCGACCGAGCCGTTCAAGATGTGGTCCGATACTCGCTTGCCGCAGAGTGGGAGGCGGACCGCCGCGAGTTCGAGCGGCAGCACCGCGAGCTCGAATCGAAGTCTCCCGGGAGCCTCGCCGGCTACCGACTCCCGGCCGATCCGGAGACGCTTCGTGTGCTGGCGGCCTACTACGCGGCGTTGAGGTCGCGAGACCGGCGCTCGGTGCGGCCCGGTGCTCGGCCTGAATCTCGGCCGGTCGAGGATCGACGGCGGGAGGCTCGAGTCCCGAAATGCTGGCCCGGCGTAGGGGGACGATCCGACGCTCTCCTGGGTCCGATAATGGCCGCTATGGTGCCAAAGTTACGATGGAGCGATTGAATCGATTGTGGGGCATACCCGCCACGCCCTTATTGGGAGGGTCCGACGGGGTCGACACGGACTGCGCGAACCTCCGCAGGCACACGCACGAAATGGACTAGGTCTTGATTGGTTCGCCCCATGTTCGTCCGCGCTATCGCCGTATCTGCAAGGCGGCCGTCGCGAGCAGGCCAAGACCTTCCTTACCCTGCGGGCCACAGACATACTGGGGCCGATGAACCTGCTTCACCAGGCGTTCTCCCGACATCCGGCCGGCAGGCATACCGCCGCGAGAGTCCACCGTGACGGGCGGGCACCCCCAGGAGACCCTCCATGACCACGAATCCTTCATCGGCCCTGCTCCGGCAGATTGGCAGGATTGCCCTCGCCTTGGCTGTGGCCTCGACGAACAGCATCGCAGACGACCTCGCGCCGAAGGCGGAAGAGCGTCAGCTCCCGCATGCCATGCACTCCGAGATGAGCGAGCGGCCGAGCGTCAAGGTTGGACGGGCGGGGTCCGACATCGTCGGGTCCGACAACCGGGCCCTACAGGCGGCAGTCGATTACGTGGCCGGCTTGGGCGGCGGGGTCGTCGAGATCGGCGAGGGCGAGTATCTGATGCGTGATTCGCTCCACCTCCGCTCGGGCGTCACAGTCCGCGGCATCAAGGGCAAGTCCGTCCTGCGCAAGGCCGATGCGGCCGTCTCAGCTTTGGCCATCGACGGAGACTTCGGCGAGCAGCAGGTCACGCTCACGGAGCCTGAGGGCTTCACCCCGGGCACCGGCCTGGCCATCTGGGATGACAACGCGGGGGGCTTCCACACCACCGTGGCAAGGATCATCGGGCGGCGCGGTCAGACGGTCGCGTTCGACGCGCCGCTGATGGCCGACTGCATGGTCTCCGCCCACGCGAAAGCGGCCACCGTCTTCCCGGTCATCAGTGGCTCGGACATCCGTGGCGCACGCGTCGAGGATCTGATCATCGAGGGGAACAAGGCAGCCAATCCTCATTTGAACGGCTGCCGTGGTGCGGGGATCTACCTCAATCGTGGCTTTGGCACGGCCATCCGAGGCTGCGTCGTGCGGGGCTACAACGGTGACGGGATTAGCTTCCAGCAGTCGAATGACGTGGAGGTGATCGACTGCATCAGCGAGGGTAACGCCGAGCTCGGGCTTCACCCGGGCAGCGGATCGCAACGAGCCGTGGTGAGTGGCTGCACCGCGCGGGAGAACGGCACCGATGGCCTGTTCCTCTGCTGGCGCGTTCGCCACGGGGTCTTCGAAGAGAACCGCCTGGAGGGCAACGGCCGGTTCGGTATCTCGATCGGTCACAAGGACTCCGACAACTTGCTGCGAGGTAACCGCATCACTGGCAACGGCTCGAATGGCGTTTTCTTCCGTGACGAGACGGCGGGGATGTCGCCGCACCGCAATCGATTAGAGCACAACGTCATCGAGGACAACGGCCGGGAACCCGGCACGGCCGGGATCCGGGTCCGCGGCGAGCCATCAGGCCTGGTCTTCGAGGGCAACGAGATCCGGGACACTCGCCGCGGCCCGGGTCAGACGCAGACGGTGGGCATCCAAGTTGAGGGCCGTGTCGGCCCGGTGGAGGTCGGGTCGAACCGGATCGAAGCGAGCACCGTCGTCGACGACCGACGTCGGGACGCGCCGGAGCCTGGGTCTCCGCATTGACGGTGCGGCTCGTGTCGGCGATCCGTCCAGAGTCGAGGGCCGTCGTGTCCCGGCGGCCCGGACTCGTCGCCGCGGGCCTTGTGTCGCTCGGCCGCGAGCCGGCCGTGCGTTTCCTCGGCGGGACATCGTCATGATTACCTCTCGAACGGCCGCGGCATACGGAGCGAGAGGACGAACAAATCCTGCCCGATCATGTTCGCGATGCCGGCCTGCTGGGCCGTACCGGTGAGGCCCATCACGCCGGCCACCACGTCCGTCGCGGCCCGGTGCTGGACGGCCGACACCCCGGGCGGGGTGCGGTGGCAGGACTCGATTGCGAACTCGTCCGCCCGGTGCCGATCCTCTGGACGATGCGGGCGGCCCAGCGAGCGACGTGCTCGTACTGGGCCGGACCCAGGACCCTCATTACCGGGCCGAGGCCCTGCGCAATCTGCTTGGCCAGGTCGGCAGGTGATCGGGGATCGCCCCAAGGGGGTAAACAGTGGCGACCCCCTTCCCGTCGGCGGGCGAGGTCGTGGCGGTGTGAGGCATGTGCTGGATCTCGTTCATCTGTCCCTCCGGTTCAGTGGCACTCGACGCCGTCCAGCGGAGGCAGTTCCCGCCTGGCTCGCTCCACTAACTGACGGCCGGCGTTGGTCGTGTAGGCCAATTGGCCATGGCCCGCCGGGCCGAAGATCGTCGCGATCGCGGCCGCGGTCCTCAGGGCCTCCAGCTTCCGCAGGGCCGGCCCGTCGCCTACCAGGAATACCAGCAGGTACGCGACCAGTCCCTCGCCCTCGGCGATCAGGTCGCGAACCATCCCCTCGTCCCGGCCCGCCGACCGCCGCCGC
Source organism: Isosphaeraceae bacterium EP7 (assembly GCA_038400315.1). Classification (NCBI taxonomy): domain Bacteria; kingdom Pseudomonadati; phylum Planctomycetota; class Planctomycetia; order Isosphaerales; family Isosphaeraceae; genus Kueselia; species Kueselia aquadivae. The sequence goes on along the minus strand of CP151669.1, from coordinate 12,138 downwards.
CATGCCGACGTCGAGATCGGGCGCGGCCTCGAACGCCAGGTCGCCGAGGAAGTCGACCCGGCTCCTGCCCTCGGCATCCAGGATGTCGATCACCGCGGAGGCGAGGGCCCTCGCCCTGCCCACCTGGGCGGCCCGCTCGGGCGTCAGGTCGGCCAGCTGGGCGGCCAGCAGCGCGTCCAGGGCCTCGCGGTCGAAGTCCTGCCGCAGGCCCTCCACCACGTCCCGCAGCTCCTGCCCGGTCATCGACGCAAAGTCGGGGTGGCTCACCGGTCGGCCTCCCGGAACAGTCGCGGGTGCGAGTCCCGCGTCACTCCGATCCTCTCCAGGAAGGCATGCCCGTCGGGGTCGAAGGGGTTGCCGTCGATGTCCAGGCTGCTGCCGGCCAGCTCGTGCTCGATGGCCAGGCCGGTCGTCTGGGCCAGCCACCGCTCGAACGACCCAGGCCGGATCCACGACTCGGACCGCTCCCGCACGATCGCGGCGGCCGCGTTGGGCGCCACTCCCCCGATGGCGACCTGAGACCGCAGCCAGAATCGCTTGGAGCGGTAGGCGCCCAGGCGTCTGGCCAGGATGGCGGCGTGGTAGGACGACTCGAGGCCCAGGTCGGCCACGCGGATCGGCTCGCTCATGACGGATCCTTTATGGGCCAAAGGTCACCGTTCTGGGGGAGGCTCTTTGAACCCGATAGCTTTGGCGTACTGACTCATCGCGATGCCGACTAGCGCATTGAGCGAGACCGGGACGCCCAGCTTCTCGGCTGCGTGAGCCCGCAGGCGATCGGCCCACCCTTTCCACTCAGGTCTGGCCCGCACAGCGATCGCGATTGGCCTCGGCCCCTCGGACGCTCCCGAGGGTTCAGGGCTGCTTTTACGTGCCAATGCAGGAGCCTCGCATGTCACGAGAAATGCCCCCCGATAGTGGTTTAACCGCGATGACGCGGATATAGCGTGACGCTATCAACCAGTATTGCGTCACGCTATCGGAAGGCAACGGGTTGTGGAATCGGCAGGCGCCGAATTTCGACGCGACTCCGCCCCGAAAGAAAATCGCGAAACGCTAGCGTGACGCTACTTTGCAATTGTCCTGAGCGAACGTCACCCGGGACTAAAACAGAAGGCCCCGACCGGCTGTCACCGATCGAGGCCCGAATGGCAGAAGGCTTTCTTGGAGCCCCCTACCGATGATCACTTTCGCCCCCGCCCTCGCCTCAGTCAAGCCCGCCGCCCGCGTCCTGTTCTACTCGGCCGAGTTCTACAACTACGCCCTGGACTTCGGCACCGACCTCCAGCCGCCCCGCATGACGCTCGTCGAGGAGCTGGCCCACTGGGACAGCCAGGACCTGGCCGACTTCGCCGCCGGCCGGCTTGATCACCGCGGCCGAGCTTGAAGCCCGGCTGGAGGCCGAGGACGAGATGCGGCTGCTGAGCCAGTGCCCGGCCGAGGTCCACGAGGAATCGCTCTATCGTTTCGAGGCCTGAGGCCATCCCGCCAGCCCCGGGGGACGAACCCCGGGGCCCGTGCAACCCACCCCGTGCACAGCCCGGATGGCCTCACACCAAGGACGATTCGCCATGACCACGACCGCAACGATGCTGGACGCCCCCCTGTCGGAGACGACCCACCCGCTGGCCGTCGAGATCGTCCGCAAGGCCTGCCGCAACTTCACTTCCTCGCGGGAGTTCCACGACAAGATCTACGACATCATCGCGAGAGTCAGCCCCTACGAGAGTTCGATCGCTGGCCCTTGATGATCGGCGGCCTGGAACAGATCGACATCGGGGCCGAGCGGGCTTGCCTCGAGGCCCTGCTGGGGCTGCGGCCCGCCGATGACACGATGGACGCCAAGCTCGTCGACCGCGGCAACCTGGGCATCGTGGTCGACGGCAAGCTGTACGCCCTGGTCTACGACCGCGACGAGTCGGAGGAGATCGTCCACGAAAGCTCGCGTCCGACGCCCGGCGAGAAGTACAGCCGGGGGGTCTACAAGGTAGCGGTCGTGCCGCTGGACTAGGTGCTCGAGTTGGAGCCCGACCACTCCGAGCCCCCGGTGCCGACCGCCCCGCCCTCGACCACCTTCAGCGTCGGGGTATTGGGCTGGCGGGTGGCGTATGAGCCGGACTTCGTCGCCTTCATCTCGGCCAAGCCCCCGCTGGCGGGCGTCACCTGCCTTCCGGAGCCCGGCGGCGGTGCGTTCATCTTCACGCGGCTCGACGCATCGGCCGGCCAGCAGCCCGACCCCCTGAACGACCTGACCCGGGCCTATTCCTCCTGATCGCAGGGCCCGAGGGGCCAGACGCCGACCCCCGCCCAACCCATCTCGCACGCACAGGAAGTCCGCCATGACCATGCCGCTGACCATCGCCCGGCCGACCCGCCCCTCGCGCATCGCCCGGCCCGCCGTCCGGCTCCTCTCCCGCCTCAGGGACCACGGACGGCCCGCTACCAGCTTCCAGCCCGCCACCGGCGGCATCTACCGCCTCGAGTTCGAGGGGGTGCAGGACGAGCCGATCGCCACCTTCATGGTGGCCTACGTGGACAGCGAGGGGTACGCGTTCATGCACCGCGCCTACTTCGGCCGCGGCCTGGCGTCCTCGGACCTCGTGACCCACGTCGAGCACACGCTGCCGACGCCCGACGAGGGGTACGTGCATGCCGAGGTCTACGAGAACGGCAGGCTCGTCGCCACCGTGTTCCAGTTCCTCGACTGCCCCGTCGAGGTCTGGGAGTGAGCCGTGCACAGCCAGACCCATCAACCTCGAAGGGAGCCCGCCCCATGTTCCTGGCCACGCCGCGGCTGACGCTCAACGTCGGCTTCATCAGCACCCTGGAGATGGACCGCGACCGCTTCGGCGACGTGCCGAGGTCGATCACGTTCCGGATGAACAACGGGTCGCCGCACCACTTCGACGGCAAGGAGGCCGAGCAGGTCTACCGGGCGGTCACGGCCCTGGCCAACGACGGCGAGACGAACAAGTTCAGCAAATTTAAGATGCTGCAGGTGCCCGGATTCCCCCACAAGGAGACGACCCCGCCATGTTCCTGACCATCGAGAGGTCGAACGGCTGGATCCGCACTGTGAACCTGGCCCACGTGGGGGAGTGGGCCTATAAGCCAGCGGGGGCCCATGGCCCCTCCTGCCTGAAGTTCGAGGACCCCCGTGGCGAGGAAACGCATGCCTTCGAGGGCTCTAAGGCCGACGCGATCCACGCCACGCTGACGGAGATGTTGGCCTCAGGCAAGGTGGCGAGTTTTCGCTGCAAGCCGCCGCAGCGATCCGCCCGCTCCTCGCTGGACACTGATAGTCGGCCCGGGTTCAATACGTGCTCAGAAACCTGAGGCGAGGTTTACCCCCAGCGAGCGGACCGGTGGCCCGTCGACCCTTGGTCGCGAGTTCCACCCGCCGGCCGTGGTCAAGCCTGGTCCCCGCGACCGACGGCACGAGGCGTATCGGCAATCCATGAATCCAACTCCCTCGCCCGGGGGGTCAAACTCCCGGGCCGCCATCTTCAGCGGCCTCATCGTCGCATTCCTCGGTTGGTGCCTTCTCCATTACCTCGACGGCCTGGAGGATGGCACACGCGATCCGAGGAGCGTGCCGCTGATCTTCGACGTCCTGTACCGGATCGGCGGGAAGTGGTTCGCGTCGATAGCCGTGATGAGCGTCGGCGGATTCGTCGCCCTGGCTGGCCTGATCCATCTACTGAGGGGCGACGTCGGCGAGGAAGATTAGCACGTGCCCTCCCCCCACGACTTCGCCGGGAGCCCGCGGACGGCGGCACTTTTCAGGAGGAGGACAGAACGATGTCACCGCGTGATGCATCTCGACAGGCGGAGTGTCTCTTGTGCGGGGAGCCCACCCGACTGCCGACGACCTTCTATTTGTGCGCCACGAACTCGAAGAGCGATTCGAAGAAGATCGTCTACAGGCGCATCTACGTCCAACTGGAAGGCTGCCGGGATTGCTGTCGCAGGCTGGCCCGGATCGAACTCGCGACGAACGTTGGCTTGGGTGCAATTCTCCTGGGCGGGGCGGGCGCCGCGCTCTTGTACCAGTTCAGCCCCGAATGGGCCCCTGCCCTCGCCGCGCCCGCCTGCCTCGGGATCGCCTCTATTGGCCTTTTCACGACCATCGTCAGCGCGCTCGTCCAGACCCGAACTCGCACCAGGAATCCGGAGCTTGAGCGTGCGGCCCGGGGCATCGCCAAGCGACTCGACCTGGGCGGTAAGGCCCACGTACACCCGAGCGCCAATCTGCCGAAAGATGTCAAGCCGGTCCGTCTCGAACAGCTCGACATGGCCTGATCGGATTCATCGGTCCACGGCGAAGCTTGAGATGACCCCCATCAACCCCCCCCGTCCCAAGCCAGCCGGAGAGCGGAAGGCCAAGGGGCGGCCGCGGGTGTTCGGGCTGAGCCCGAAGCTTTTGAAGCAAGGGCCGGCGATGCGGGCCTGGGTCATGCGGAACTATGTGGTGGAAACGTCCGAGAGTGCCCAGAATGATCCCGGACCACCGGCCTCATTCCGCACCTGAATTGCCCGAGCCCGGACTCGCCGGGCCGTGGGCCGAAGGCCGGATGTCCTGCCCACATCCAATTCGCACAGGAACGAGCAAGTATCACGGATATGAGAGCATTCCTTTTCGCGCTCGCTGGCTCACTGATCGGCGGCTCGTGCGGCCTGGCGTGCTTCCTCGCCCTGCTATCCGGCCAGGGCGCTCTACCAGACAATGGCGACGGCGGGGTTGCGACGTTGATCATCCTGGGCGTCATTGCCGCCGGGTTCGCGGCGTCGGGCGGTCTGGTCGGCTGCCTGGCCGGACTCCTGATCGGGCTATTCACCGCCGGCCGCGAGGACAGCCACGCGGGGCCTCCATTCCGGCTGCCGGAGGAAGGGAAGAAGCCCCCGCCGCGGGGGATCTGGGACGAGTATTTCGACTCCTGAGCACGCCGATAGCCCCCGCCTCGACAGCGAGAGTCGGCCTGCCCGGCCTCGGCCTCGCACGACTTCCGCGATGACATCTTGGTAAGATGCCGGGTGAGTGGCCGGCGGGAAACCGCCGCGGCCGCCCGCGAAGCATCGGGGATCGCGGAAATATTATGGAATATTTATTTCTAAAATATACAATTCCTTTTATATTAATGATTTCGAGTCCATTCGTCTTGTTGTTGTTCTACTTCACGCTCAGAGAGTGGGGGGTTTTCGTTTCAATCTCCATTGCATTGGCGGCAATTTTGACGCCTGTTGCGGCCGGACTCGTATTCTTCCTGTGTGCTGTTGCCATTACGTCGATCGTCAGGGATCGAGATGGACCGAGCACGCCCGAGACGATTGGCCTGCGGGCCCTGGCTGTCAAGGTAGCGTGCCCTGGACCCGGTCGTCGAATGCCTTGGAGACGGCCGTGTCTTCGGCTGATCTCCAAAAGGTTATTGCCGCCTCCTGCCCCTGCCCTGCCATTGATTCTGCGGCCGGAGAAAGCAGTCCGGCAATTAACCCACCATCGATCCCTTTGCGAAGCTCAGCCGGCCTGGCGGGTCAGGGATTCGACGCCATCGGCGGGCGATCGGCGGCATAGAGGAGATAACGGCCGTCGGGCGAGAAAGTCAGCCCGCCGAGGCGATCGTCAAAGCCCCGGCCTTCGAGGCGGACGGGTTGGTCGGGGTGGGCCGGATCGATGGCGATGAGCGTCCGCTTGCCTTCCTCAACCCCGACGAAGTAGCAGCGTCGTTTGTCCCGATGATAGACGGGCGAGAACGGCTTGAGGTCGAGCGAGGCGTTACGCTTCCAGAGGACTTCGACGACTTTCGATTGGCGCGGCTGGCGGACATCGAGCAGAGCGATTGACTCGGCCCCGTCCTGGGCCCGGATTGAAGCCACGACGGTTCCCGAATCGACCCAGCTCGGCCAGGAGAAGATTTCGTGGCCGGGGACAGCCATGACCCCGCTCGTCACGTCTTCGAGCCGGAACATGGTGTTCGTGGAAGGCTGGCCGAAACCCTTGATGAGGAACCCCTGGCCGGTAGGTGACCAGTTCGGTGCGCCGAACTCGGTGGTCAACTGGCGACGTTCAGAGCCATCGCCCCACATGATCCAGACTCCGGGCTGCGGGTTGCCTTCCGCCCCGGGGTTGATCAGGAATGCGACCTGCTCGCCGTCCGGCGAGAAGCTGGGGCAATTGCCCGGGCCGAGGTCGGCGATCGTCGGTCGCCCGTCGCGGACCTCGAGCGTCTTGATCCGGGCGCGCTGGAGCTCCGTGGAGATCGTGGCGTCGAACGCGATCCGTCGGCCATCACGCGACCACCTGGGAGATCCACAGCTATCAAAGCCGGGGCTTGGCCGGTCGGCAATGAGCATCGCCTTGCCACTGGCCAGGTCCATCAGATAGAGCTGGGTGCCGTTGCTATCGTTGGGGGTCCGCGTCACGGGATAACGTCCGAGGGCCTCGACAAGCCGATCGACGGCTCGGGACGAACCGTCTTTCATCGCACCAAGAAGCTGTTCTGCGGCCTCCTTGCCGACGTCCTGATTCTGGCCGGCGGGCTGGTCCTGAATGCCGGCCCGGATCGCCTCCAACTGCCCCTCGGTGGTCCGCAGGGCCTCCTGCAGTCGGGCATTCTCCCGCATCGCTTCCTTCACGTCGGCCTGGATCTTATCCAGGGTCCGGGGCAGGTCCGGTGATCCCCCCTTCAACGGCACCTGCACGGCGGCGACATCGGACGGACCTGCACCTCCAAGACCTCCGGACTGCCCGAACGTGTCGAGGCTGACCAGCGACAGCCCGAAGGCCAGCATCGTGACGGCCAGGATTTTGACTTTGCTCAGCGTCATTCCGATCATCACTTTCTCGGCGAGGATAGTGGCGGGTCGGAGGCGAAGAGAGCCTGGGCCGACGGCAACCGGGTGTCGCTCAAGCACACTCGAAACAATTGTCCCCGCCGAGTCAGTTGTCAATGAGGCAAGTCCCACGGCCCGGACGCTGCGACGATCATTCGGCGGCTGGGCATCAGGTCGTCAGACGGTCAGGCCGCATCTTGCCTCTTTCCCCGGAGCATCTCCAGGGCTTGCAACAACGCCGCCTCGACTTCAGAAGAGGCGAGCCCCTTGCGGAATTCGACCATGACCTTGCCATGCGGGACCCGCATGGAATTCACGACGGGCTTGGATGGATTGCTCACCCTGCCCTTCGGGCCCTTGGCCGCGGCCTTACGCCGTCGGACCTCGGCCACCGTCGCGGCATGATCCAGCCCATCGACGACGAGTTTCTCGGCGACTTCGCGCTGGGACTAGGCGTCCGGTATTTTCGGCTACTGCTACCCTAGAGCCAGACGGCCGCACCCCTTGAAGGATCGTTCGCCGCTCATGGCTTTGTCGGAGTGGGATCCAGACTCGGGGCTCGCGAGGCTTCCATGAGTTTGATGATGCGGTCGAGGCTACGCTCCATGGACTGCAGGCGACGCTCGATCGACGCGGACTCCGGAGTCTCGACCGGCCGATCGGACTTCGGGTCGCGCGAGACGACTAAGTGGTTCATCCGGCAGGTGATTTGCAGGTGGATGGAGGTATCTCCCAGGAGACCTCGCCATGGCCGCCCGCGTCCTTCTCCGCCCGATGACGTCCGAGGAGCAGCAGGCCATCGCCGAGTTGCTCCACTCGCGCACCGCCCCGGTCCGCCTGGTCGAGCGAGCCCGCATCGTCCAGGAGGCCGCCTACGGCCGATCGGCCCCCACCATCGCTGCGGCCCTCGGCTGCTCGCGGCCGACCGTCTATGCTTGGATCCGTCGCTTCAGCGAGCTGGGCATGGCCGGCCTCCAGGAGCGGCCCCGCGCCGGCCGACCGCCGACCTATACCGTCGACCAGCGGGCCGAGGTCCTGGCCGTCGCGCTGACCGCCCCCCAGGACCTGGGCCTGCCCTTCGGCTGCTGGACGCTCGACCGCCTGGAGGCCTACCTCAACGAGCAGAAGGACATCGCCATCAAGCGGAGTCGGATCGACGAGATCCTCGCGGAGGAGGGCCTCCGCTGGCGCAAGCAGGAGACGTGGTTCGGCGAGCGGGTGGACCCCGAATTCGCCGAAAAAAGGGGGCCATCGAGCGACTCTACCGCGAGCCTCCGGCGGATTCGGCGGTCGTCTGCCTCGACGAAATGGGGCCGGAGAGCGCCAAAAGCTTCCCGGGACAGAACCCCCTGCGAACCAAGCCCGAGACGACGGCCGAGGGCAGCCGCCAGCCCGCCGGCCGCGCTCGGCAGGAGGCCGACTACGGCCGCCGCGGCAAGGGTTACGTCTTCGGCGCTTCCGACCCGCCACTGGCGAAGCCTTCACCCGCCCCTACGACAGCCGCTCGACCCGCAACTGGGTCGAGTTCCTCGGCCAGGTCGAGGCGTGGGTCCCGGCGGACGCCGAACGGGTCTACGCCATCCTCGACAACCTGAGCGCCCACCGCGCCACCGACGTGCTGCTGTTCAGCCTGGCCCATCCCCGCTGGGAGTTCGTCTTCCAGCCAGTCTCCGCGGCGTACCTGAACCTGATCGAGCCGTGGTGGAAGGTGCTGAGAAGCCTGGCGTTGAAGGGCCGCCGGTTCGAGACTTGGGAGGAGATCTGCCAGGCGGTCGAACGAGCGACAGCGTACTGGAACGCGCATCGTCACCCCTTCGTCTGGGGCCGTCGTCGTCGCCATCAACCACGCCGAACGCCGGGAATCGCCGCCGTACCGGGTGTCAGGACACTTGCCGGATGAGCCACTTAGGAAGTCGCCGGGAATCAGGAGATAGTTCGTGGCCGTGTCTCCCCTCTTGGTGATTGCGTCCAGGTCCACCGGCAGCACCTGCGGGCCGCTGGCCCCGGTCGGGGACGGCCTGGCCAGCCGGATGGCGCGCGGAACGGAGGATGCAGTCAGTCCGCCGGCGAAGATGATCGCGTCGAGCACCCTGTCGTTGCCGGTGACGGGCAGCCTGCCCGGGGTGACGACATCCCCCAGGACGTAGTAGTGCTTGCTGTTGTATGCCGCGACGTCCACGATGACGGTGTCCGGGTCGGCCGGATCGACAGCGACTTTCTCCCCCGTCTCCTCGTCCTCATGCACGAGGCCGAGGTACTCGTCGGTGATGAACTTTCGCAATTGGAGGACGATCTTCTCCTTCGCCTCGCGCAGCGTCAGGTCGTCCACGGAGACCTGGCCGTAGTAGCCGAGGGAGATCGTGCCGTCGGGCCGGACGAGCGTCTCGCCGGTGATCGGCTTGTTCGGAAGGGCCTGCACGACTTCGACGATGAGCAGGTCGGGGGGACCCACGCGGTATTCAGCCCTCGTGGCCTTGGCCGGACCGGGCGTCTTCGCCACATCGCTGGGCGCGATGACGAGATGATCCCCCGCCGTCCCGGGTGGGGACTGGGCATCCGAGCCGGTGGCCCCCGCAGCCAGGAAGATCAGCACGACTCAGATCGATCGCAGCCGATGATCCCTGATCATGAGCTTCAGCACCTCTCGAGTGAGTTCGCCTCTACCCTCGAAACCAGGGCAAAGTGCGCACCGCGGCCTGCCGACGACTCGACGGGACGATCAAAAACACCGACATGGCCGCCGCTGACGTCTCGGCGGAGAGTGACACACCGATCCTACCGCAGCCCTCCGGCCTCGTCGCGTTCGACAAGCTTGGGGATGTTAACCAGGCCAGCGACCGGCTAGGGTCTGGAATCATTTGGTGTCCGCCTAAAATTGCTGGCCACCAAGGGGATAGGTGAGATGAGAACCGGTCCTGATCTAGTGGCTGGGACGATCGTCTTCCGGGGGCGGCTCGACGAGTCGGATGCGGTCGACCTCTGGAGGGGCAGGGCCCGCATCGAGGTGAGATGGCAAATTCGATGGCTTGCCCTCGGGCTCCTGGGCTTCATCACGCTCCTGACGATCGCGGCCTCGGCCGTCTGGCTCTTCCGCCGGCCGCCCGACCTCCCCCCTCCCCTCATCCCGGCAGCGATGATGATCGCCATCTGGGCCTATCTGGCCTTCGGCCTGCCCGCCGCTGTGGACCGGCGGGCCAGGAGGTATTACAGGGCCACGATCGACAACAACCTCGAGACCGAGGTGCGGATCTCCGAGGACCGGATCGACTGCAAGAGCGAGATCCTGGAGATGTCGCTCGGCTGGGGCCTGGTCAAGCTCGTCGTCGACGCCCCGGTCGGGATCATCCTCTGCAATGCGGCGAACAACCTCATCGTCTGGCTGCCGTCTCGGCTGCTCGGCGACCCCGGGGCCCGGGAGGGCGTGCTGAGGCACGCACAGATCCACGGGATACCGATCCGCCGGCTAGGGTGAGCCGCCGAGCTAATTCGCGCCTTGGAACCCGGCGGTGTACCGTCCACCGCCAAGCTCAGAACGCCCCTCGTTGTACCGTACACCAGCGACTCAGGCCGCCGCCTCCTGCCCGTCGAACATTGCAAGGGCCGAGCGGAGGGCGGAGGCGATCGAGGCGGAATCGAGGCCCTTGCGCAATTCGATCGTGATCTTGCCCTCCGCCACCCGAACCGTCTTGACGACCGGCTTGCGTGGCCTGGCCGCGGCCCCCCTGCCCTGCGACTTGCGGGCGGTCGCCTGGCGGACAGCCTCCCTCGTCTCCATGCGGTTGAGCCCGCCGGCCACGACCGCCGCGGCAACCTCGGCCTGGGCCTCGGGATCGCCCTCGAGCTTCGACACCTCGTAGGCGGAGGTCGCCGACAGCTCGCCCCGCTCGACCCGATCCTGGACTTCGGTCGGGAGGTCGAGCAGCGAGAGCGACCGGAGGACCAGCGTGTGGTCGAGCGCCAGTTCCCGGGCGAGCTGGCGGACCGACCACTCGTTGGCCGTCATGAGGGCCCGGTAGGCCTTGGCCTGCTCGACGGGCTGGAGGTCCTCCCTCAGCATGTTCTCGACGAGCTGCATGGCCAGCAGGTCGGCCGACGACACCGGCCCGTCCGCGATTACGCAGGTCATGGTCGGAAGCTCCGCCAGCATGGACGCCCTCCAGCGACGCTCGCCGCATACGATCAGGTAGACGCCGGACGGCTCGTCCCACCGCACCCGGATCGGCTGGATCTGGCCCCGAGTCTTCAGCGAGTCGGCCAACCGGGCGATGGCCTCGTCGTCGAACACCTCGCGAGGCTGATTGGGATCGGGCCGGATTCGGGACGTCTCGATCTCGGCCGCGTTTTTGGACCGCTTCACGCCCTGCTGGTCGGCGGCAACCGGCCGGGGTCCCGCCGCCGGTGAACCGTACACCGGGGCGCCGTGGCGGCCGGTCGAGTCCGCGACGTTGCCGCCGATCGCCTTCCTGAGTTCGTCGATGCCGGCCATCACGCAGCCCCTTTCTTGAGAGACGCAGACTGGGCGACCTCGAGCCTCGCCAGCAGCTCGTCCGCCACGGCCGCCACGGCCTTCGCCGCGGCCGACCTGGGCTTGGCCTGCGCGACCGTCTGCCGCTTGGCGATCGCCTCGGGATAGTCGAGCGAACGGGGCACAACCGCGTCGAAGACGGCCGCGCCGTACTCGGCCCTGAGCGACTCCTGGTAGATCCGGTGGACGGAGCTTCGCAGGACCGCCATCGTCACCAGGTAGCCGAGGATCCGCAGCCCGGGGTTGGGCCCCGCGACGACCAGGTCGACGGCCACCAACGCGTCGGCCAGGGCCTGCGCCCCGTAGTCCTCCGGCTGGGTCGGGACGATGAGGAAGTCGCTGGCGATCATCGCGGCCCATGAGCAGCCGAAGCGGGTCGGGGGGCAGTCGACCAGCACCAGGTCGTAAGGCTCGCGGGCCTCGTCCAGGAAGTCGCGGATGCAGTTCTGGACGTCGGCCGGCGCGTCCTGCGGGCGTGGGACGTTGTAGTCCTCGGCCGCGAGCGAGCCGGGCAGGAGGTCGACGCCCTCCAGGCCGGTCGGGTGGATGACGGCCGAGGGGAAGGGGCGGTCGCCGGCATACAGCGACGCGATGGTCGACGACGGGTCGAGCTGCCTCGTCGCGACCCGTCCCCAGAAGCCCTGCGTCAGCGAACTCTGGGGATCGTTATCGACCAGCAGCACGCGGCGGCCGAGCTTCGACAGGGCCCCCGCGAGGTGATGGCAGGTAGACGTCTTGCCGACGCCCCCCTTCATGTTGACGGACGTGATGACGACGGACAC
>CP151668.1 GCA_038400315.1 Isosphaeraceae bacterium EP7 | reverse complement strand
CACGCGACCCTCCGGCTGGCGTCGTCGCTGGCATCGTCCTGCACGGTGCAGGAGACCCGGGAGAAGAGCTCGTCGGACAGCGCCTTGATCGACTTGGCCGATGCCCCCTTCGGCTTGTAAAGGGCGATGGGCTTCCGCACCGCGACCGACTCCTTGAAGTCGGCGCCCAGGGGGATCGTCGTCGTGAAGACCTCGGGTCCGTACAGCTCGCGCAGCATCGTCTCGTAGGCCCGGTGGACCCCGAGCCGCGGGTTGTGCATCGTCAGCAGATAGCCGGCCAGGGCGAGACCCGGGTTCGGCCCGGAACGCACGGCGTCGACGCAGTCCAGGATGGCAGCGATGCCCTGGCTGCCGAAATCCTCGGCCTGGAGCGGGACGATGAGGTGGTCGGCCGCGACGAGGGCCGCCCATGCGCAGAGATGGAGGTTCGGCGGACAGTCGAGCATGATCACGTCGAAGTCGCCCCGCACCTCCGCGACGAACTCGGCAAGCGCCCGCTGGTCGACGGGGTCTGCGAGCCAGGGCTCGGGAACATTGTGGCGGGTGAGGTAGCCCGAACCGGGGACGATGGCCAGGCCCGGCACGCTGGTGGGCCGGACGAGCTCGTCGGGGGTCGGGGTGAGCCCGTCGCCGAAGAGGGCGGCGATCGTGGCGTGACGGGGCAGGGACCGCATGACGTCGGGGCCGAAGAAGCCTTGGGTCAGCGACGCCTGGGGATCGACGTCGAGACAGAGCACGCGGCGGCCGTCCTGGGCCATCGTGCCGGCCAGATGAAACGTCGTCGAGGTCTTGCCCACGCCACCTTTGAGGTTGCAGAGGGCGACGATCGGGGCTGGCATAGCAGGCTCCCCTCCATGGCCATCCGGGATGATCCTGCACCGTGCAGGACGGAGGAGAGGATCGGCCCGATCCGTCGCGCCGATCCAGACTTTTCTCCCGGCCCTGCACGGTGCAGGACGGCTAAGAGCGGAAGGACCGACGATGCCGACGATCCCTGCCACTGCACCGTGCAGGATTGGTCATGAGGCCGCTCGAGAACCGAGATTGGGTCGAGCTCGGTCGCCTTAACCGAGATGAGCCGATCGAGCTGATTCAGGGCGCGAGCTCGATTGGATGTTGGGCGATCTCCGCCCGAAACGTCATGGGGTCAAGCCGCCTCGACGCATAGCGGCCCGTCCTTGGTAGGCCGTTTGACCGCCATGCCCACCGGATACCACTCCTTTAGCTCGCCGGGCAGGGAGGCCAGAAGCCCCAGCAACTCCGCCTCCATCGCGTCCGGATCGAGCCATCTCTAGGAGTGTTTCTGCCGGTGGGTCGTCTCAAACCGCGGCGGTTGGAGGGGCGGCGGGAAAATGTGGAGGCTGCCACCCGAGATCGGCACGCAGGAAGGGAATCGCAGTCGGGGGTCCAACAGGTTTGTCGGTAGACGACATTCTTGGTACTGAGAATTTCGCACGCATTGGCGCCGTCTGCGTCCATCAGCCAAATCGTTTCATTGCGATCGAAACCGGGATCCGTGTCTTCCGGCCGAGAAGGATGCGGACGCGGGTCACGACGTTGTGCTCGGCCATGGCTGCAGCCTGGCTGAAAGGGGCGGGGCAGGGGGTCATCGCGGCGGTGGCCAGCAGGTCCGCGTAAGCGGCCGGGTCGCCGGTTCGGGCGACTAACTCGGCGTCGCAGCAGATTTCACGCTCCAGCCGGACGCGAGCCGAGGTCCACCAGACAGCCGGGTGAAAAGCCAGCACCGACTCGATGAGGCTCTGGGCCAGGTTGACTATGTTGTCGCGTTCGTCAGGGCGCAGGGGGCAGGAGGATCAGGGGGCGACGGATTCCCAGGAGGACGGGGGAGCTGATCCGCCCGCAGATAGCCAACCCGACCAGGCGGGTTCGAGGAGACACGGTGGCCAGGAGCCGGCAGGCCTCGGCTAGCGGCCCGTAGGTCCAGCGGCACGGCCCCGTGCTTCAGGCGGCGTGCACCCGCCAGGCCGTAGAGGGTCATGGCGATGCCCACCGTGGTTGCCACGGCCCAGACCCAGACCCAAGGGAGGAAGCGCGACAGCATTCGAGGGGCCTGTACAACATCCTAGCCCGGGCCAATTGGGCGGAAAAATAGGGCGGCGCGGTAACACGCGAAGGCGCGTGATCTTCGGGCGAAGACGGAAGATCCGAAGCAGGTTTGTCCGACTGCGGCTCCCGGGATTTTCGCATGCCGCGAGAAACTGGCGATTCCGGCCAGGCGACGGACACGTATGGGCGCGACACTAGCTTCGGTTCAGCCACCGCGGTCAGCATCAATGCGAGTGGGCTTGCGGCCATGAGGATCAAAGCACCGAGGGCGATGGCGTGGCGACGGCCCGGAGAGCCATGGGCCCCAACTCGGCCCAGCGCGGCGGCCACGAGGGCCAGGCCCTATACCAGCCACATCAGGTCGAGCATCAGGCGACCGACGGCGAGTCATTCGGCCGATGCCATCCAAGCATGGTGGTTCATGGACGGTCCCCTTTCGCGTTCGACGATTAGGAGTCGAGCAGGTCGCGCAGCGTCTACTGCTCGAGGGGCGTGAGCTTCCCCTCCTCGATCAGGTGCGAGACGAGCCGGTGCGCCGAGGCTACCTGGACGCGCTGAAGGCTATGTACGTCCTGACGGTGATCTCGCTGCTCGTGGCGGTCATCGCGGCACGATATCGGGGCGCGTTCTGTTTCGGATTCGCTGTCTTCGGCTGGGGCTACTTCCTGATCGGCATCGCGCCATGGTCGTAGTGGCAGGCCGTGGGCGTCTCGGGCTGCGGCACCTTCACCCAGCCGAGGGGGAACGCGATGCTCCCGATGGCCGACTGGATCGAGGACTTCGCGGAATCCCAGTCGGGCCACCTCAAGCCCGCCAATTACAGCCTGAACGTCACCCTCTCGAAGGAGGAGTTCCTGTCGGCGACCGGCGCCATCGCCGCCTATCAGCGGCAGAAGCCGAATCTGGTGGCCATCGGTCACATGCTGATCACGCTGGCGTTCGGGGCGGCCGGCGGGGCGGTCGCGACCTGGATGATCTTGCGGGCTGGCCGACCATGACCAACGAGAGGCGAGGCCCGCACAGATGCTTCGCCCTGTCCGACGCCATGATCCTGGTCGCCGCCACCGCCGTCGGGCTGTCCCTCTACAGGATCGACCCGTCCTATCGCGTGTACGTCTTCGAGTTCCCCCACTTCGACGGGAACAGCTGGAGTCGCGGCAACGTCTGGAACATGGTCGGTTGGGTCTGCGTCACACCCCTCCCCATGCTCGTCGCCTGGACGCCGGCCGTCGCGGCGTTCGGGCTCCTGGGACCTCGGGACGGCGTCCGTGCCTCATTCCGGAGGCCCGGATTGGCCGCGTGCATGGCCGCAACGCTCGCGATCGTGATGGCCATCATCCCCTATTTCGCCATGTTCACGACGGTCGGCATCGCAGCCGCGAGGGATCGGGGCCTCATCTCGACAGAGTACCTGATCTACGCCATCTGGAAGGTCGTGCCGCTCTCGATCGTGGTGGCCCTCGCCATGCTGGCCCTGTCCGGATACTGGCGGCGGGGCGGGAACTGGGTTGATCGCCTGAGGTTCGCAATTGCCCTGATGTGGGTCGTAAGCCGCGGAATTTTAGAACTCTACTTGTTTACCGTCATCCTGCTGGAGCGGTTCCAATTCACCCGTGCGTGAAACCCGCGAGGTCCGGCCATGAGAGACCTGCGAATCGCCGTCGGCACGCTGCTCGCCGTGAGCAGCGTGTGGATGCTGCTCGTGACCCTCGGCTTCTCCACGCTCGCGGCGGCAGGCCTGAAGGACGGCAGCCCCGAGTGGTGGGCGACCGTACTCGCAGCATTGCTCGGGACGCCGGATGTCTTCATCGACATCGCGGGGGTAATCGGCGGCGTCTGCCTCCGCCTCGACCGCCCGGGCCCGCGGATGACGAAGGGCAGGCTGGTGGCCATGGGCGGGATCCTCGCCGTCCTCCTGGGGCTCTTCTGGAGGGCGGCCATCCAGGAGAGACAGTGGATAGAAAGTCGCAGGGCCAATCCCGACGGGACGAGCCACGTCGTGAAGGAATACCGCAACTGGTTCGGTGTGGCCCGGACGGTCGAGGCCGACGAGCCGTAGCCGAGTTTCTCGCCGAGGGAGTTGAGCGGGGGGTTCGCCGCGGTGCTTCCGCGAAACACGAGTGGACCTCGTTTAGCCCGATCTGCCGGCATTCGTGGCAGCGATCGGCTATCCGAAGCGTCTTCAACGGATGCCGAATTGTCGCGATTGCAGGCATGACGACACCTCGCGCACAGTGGCCACGTCGAGGGGCCTTTCGCACCCTCAGGAGACCCTCGAGAACGAGGCAGGGATGATGCTGCGCACATGAATCTCGCTCGCTATCGCCGTCGCGATGACGGCAACGATTGGAGTCTCGGCAAGGGCCGACGTCTACTCCGGGTCGTTTGAGGGCAACGTCGGATCGACCGTCCTGGTCGTCACCCCGGGCTTCCCCGATCAGTCCACCTCGGCCTCGGGCCCGGGAAACTTCGGCTTCTTAGCCGTCTACGACCCGGCCACCGACCTTCTCAGATTCGCCGGCATCATCGTCGGGCTCGCCTCGGCCATCTTCCAGCTCGGCAACTCCACCCTCAGCGGTTTCTCGCTCCTGGACTCCGCCCCGGGCTTGGGGGCCGACTCCCTCTTCCTCTCCTTCGCAACATCCGAGACCGCCGGATACAGCCTCGCCACGCTCACCTTCTCGGACCCCACCGGCAGCTTCTTCGAGACCGGCGTCGGGGGCATCGGCTCGACCGCTTGGGCGGAGGCCGCCAATAGCCAGGGGATCTCCAACACCCGGGGGAGGTCCGACTTGCCCAGGGCCAGCCGGTAGACGACCACCGGCCCCCGGCGATCGGCCATGTACCTCACCGCGTAGGCGATCACGCATTGCCACTTCGCCCTGGACGAGATACCCGCATCCGACGGGTCGGCCGGGTGCAGGCCGATGCAACCCGGCATGTCGTGGCCGGCGCGGATCGGGCCATCCGTCGGGCCGCATGACGACCAGAAGGGGCCGCTCGGAAGGGCGATCGCAGGGGGCTCGGTCCCTTCGGCGTCAAATGACATGAGCAGCCTCGAAACGCCCAGGTTGATAAACCGCTCCCCGAAACCAAGTTTATCGAGGTCGGGAATGCCTCCGGGCGTCAGAAATCGGCGCAGCCGCGCAGCAGCGATGTCGTTCGTATCCAGATCCTAGCGACCTTCCCGGTCAGCCCCTTGTGCTTCCCCGACTACAGGAGCATCGACACCTTCCGCATCCGATTCGTCGACTCGGCCGCGGGGTCGTCGACGATATCGACTTGGTCGCCACCGCTGAGCATCGCGACGACGTCCTCGCTGGAGGCGTCCTCGAGGAGCATCTGGTCGCCCTCGCCCAGGACAATGACCGCGTGCTCACCCATCGAAAGGGGGTGCTGGCGGGGGTCGCGGCTGAGGAGGTAGCCCACATAGCCGGACGAGGCCAGCGCCGCGACCGCCACGCCGATGATCACGTTCCGTCGCATCGCATCGCCCAACCCGACCCATGTATAGATTAGAGGTCCGGCAGCATAGGGGATCGAGACGGGTCAAACATTGCTCGTGTCGTGCCGGCATCGCCGCCGGGCCGATCAGCGAACCGTCGCGGGGTAGTTCGCCTGCCAGCCCCCAGGCCCTCTGCGGTCGCCTCCATCGAGCCCGGACGCGTAGCGGCT
Source organism: Isosphaeraceae bacterium EP7 (assembly GCA_038400315.1). Classification (NCBI taxonomy): domain Bacteria; kingdom Pseudomonadati; phylum Planctomycetota; class Planctomycetia; order Isosphaerales; family Isosphaeraceae; genus Kueselia; species Kueselia aquadivae. Next base: position 64,228 of record CP151668.1, on the reverse strand, counting down.
CCGGCAGTCCGGGGGGGGGAAGACGGCTTGCGGCCCCAGGAAGCGGAAGTCCAGACGGTCCTCCCAATGCGTCACCTCCGAGCGCCGCTCGATCGGCAGCAGCCGCAGCATCATAGGACCGCGGGATCGAAGGACAGCACCGGGCCCGGTACTCAAGCGTTCCTGCCCGGGCCTCGTCACCCAAAAAATCCGGATTCTCTCCAATAAGTCGGCGGCTCCGGCGTGTTCCCAGATGGGCCAAGCGTCGCAACCCGATTCGACGCCTCGACGCGGGGGCCTGCCGGGGGATGCGAGATGTTCTACCTTGCCTCGCGGGCGATCATCCGAGTCGGAATCCTCTCCGCCGCCGTCGGCATCGGCATTGCCATCCTCGTCTCGATCGCCAATCCGGTAGGCGACGCCCCCAGGGAACTCTCCACGCCGCCATTCCGCATTCTCAATCGTAACATCGCGGACGAGTGGGGGGACTCCCTTCGGATCCACCACATCGACTCCGGCTGGTTTGAGTCGCTGGGCATGCCCCGGGGGCTGGTCCTCGACAAGGCAAGCCCCTCCCCGTGGATTGAAGGGGGGCGGAGGCAGGCCGTCGGCGTCGGATGGACACGATCCGGGCAAGGGATCCATCAGGTCAGCGGAGACATTGCCATCGTCCGCATCCGCCTGCCCGACAACCAGGTCCTCGATCGCGTCGATCTCGCCGGGGACCCCGCGCCGACCGACGCGCCCTGCTGGTCCCCCGGCAAGAGGGCTCGCCTGCTCTACCCAGCGGGGGACGGCCGAATCTACCAAATCGACCTGGAGAGACGGCGAAACGTCGATCAGGAGGTCCGGCCCCGGAGGGTTCACTGGACGGTGCAGGGCCTCGAGGGCTCCAGGATTCATGTCGTCAACCTCAGCTGGCCCGATGACCCGAGGATGGCGGGCAGGGTCCTCGCGACCGTCGACGTCTACCGGGGGGCGGGCCGTCGAAACCCGGGGCCGGAGTCCCAGATCTGGTGGCTGGGCCTCGATGCCGAGGCCGCGTCCGTCGCCGCGGCCGGACGCCTCCAACTCGGCAGCGGGCCCGGGGAGCGGGTGCAGACGATCAGGCTCCCGACGCTGATCCGGGATGCGGCCGGCGAAGCGGCGTTGGCTTACCTCGTCCTGAAGCCGGACGGCAGGAGCTACGAGGCGAGGGTCGTCCCGGTCCGGTTCGACCCGACTTCGGGCGCGCCCGGGACCCTGACGGCCGAGGCCCGCGTCCTGGCGAACGACTGCATCCTGGCCGCCGCGATTCTGACGCTCGATGGCCGCTCGGTGAGCGTGCTGCGTCGGAGGGGGCCCTCGTTGGAATCGGTCCTTTTACCGCTCGGAGTGACGACGACCATCGCCTCGCGAGTCCCATGAGGACTTGACCAAAAGGATCGCTCGAAGCGATACCTTTGGAGGCCGGGCGAGCCAAGGGGGTATCCAGTGTTTACACCCCCGGCCCAAAGTTTGAGGCTCGAAGTGGGGTCTCTACTGCCGAGATCCTTTCGCGGATCGAAGGACAGGGAGAGCACCCGCCAACAAACAGGCCGGGAGTAATCATCCGACTTCCACTGGGGTATGATCCCGGTCATTCGACTCGGCGGGGAGAGGCAAAGGGGGCGATCCGGACGGCTATTCCGACTGGCGACTGAAAGTGTTCCAGGTCGCGACCGGTGTCGAGGGGCACTGGGCCGATTCGACATTTCACATAAGGAGAAGAAAATGCGTGCGAAATCGCTCGCGGCGGGCCTCCTCCTGTCTGCTGTCGCGTGGAACGCGACCGGCCTCCTTGCCCAGCACGCGGACGTCGCGATGAAAGCCGCCGTCAGCCGGCCGGACGATCTTCGTTGGAAGGCGGGCCCGCCTTCCCTGCCGCCTGGGGCCGAATTCGCGGTCCTCGAGGGCGACCCGTCCAAACCCGGACCCTTCGTCTTGCGCATCAAGGTCCCGGACGGCTATCGCATTCCCCTGCACACCCACCCCAAGACGGAACGCGTCACCATCCTCGACGGGACGTTTCGGCTCGGCATGGGCGAGAAATTCGACGCGACCAAGGGCGAGGCTCTGCCGGCCGGGGCCTACGGGACGTGGCCGGCGGGCATGAAACATTACGTCTGGGTCGAGGGCGAGACCATCATCCAGTTGCACGGGGAGGGGCCATGGGCCATCGAGTACGTGAACCCGGACGACGACCCGAGGAAGAAGAAGTAACGCAGGAACGATATGGCTGCCGGGCATGGGGCAAATGAGCAGGGCTAGCCTTCGTCCGAGGCGAGTTGCTCCCATGCTGCCCGGATCACATCGGGCTCATCCCCGTGCGGCCCGCGTGATGGGAACATCGAGGCGGCTTTTGGGGCTCTGATGACTGCTCGGATCGAAGCAACGCCCTTGCGGACACCTATCGGTACATTTTGGCCGGCGTTAGTTCGCCCCGCTCGGGCGAGCACTCGGCACAACTGCCGAGGCAAGCCGTTCAACGGCCCCAGGCGCCGACATCCGCGACCATACGATCGTCTATTCCCGACGGGGCAGGGATCACCATCCGGGCGTCGATCCCGGGCGGCGCGACGATCGTCATCGACCAGGGGGACGTCGGCCTGAGCCGACGTGCGGATGGGCCAACGGGCCGCGGGGGGGCCGGCAGTCGGGGCGGACCGGGACGGGCGGGGGCCGGCAGCGCGGAGGCGCGCCCGGGCATGGCCACACACGAGGCGGAGATCGCGAGGATCGCGACGAGCCTCAGCGGTCGAATCCGAGAGGGTCGTGGGTCGGGCGACGGAACTGAGATGCGGGCGGGCAAGGGCCTCATCACGAGAATCCTCCGAGGCGCGGGCGGGTCCCGGAAGGTATCACGCACGACCCGACCCGTCCTTTCGACCCATACCAGATATGTCCAGGATTTGCATCCTCAAAGACAAGACTGCGAGCCGTGCGCCGGCCTATGACCGAAGCAAAGGGCTCTCGGTGGGGTACTCGCTTGGGTTGAAAACCCGCCCCCGAAATCAAGCTTTCAAGTTGGCCGCGGCGTCCAGATCGTGAATGCCGGCACGGAGGTCGACAACCAAGGGGCACGCACGAAACGCGTGCCCCGGCTGGCCTCAATTCTCGAAAGCGTGTGCGTGCGATGCACACCCTTCGCCCGAGTCAGCCGGACGCTTGGGGCCATCAGTAGTGCCCCCCTTTGGCGGCAAGGGAGGGGTACACGCTGAGTGTGTACCCCTGGCCTGGCCCGCACCACCGAAGGGTGGTCGCTCGAAGCGATACCCTTGGAGGCTAGGTGAGCCAAGGGGTGTCGGTCCGTCCGACACCCCTTGGCCCCGTCCCCATCTCCAGGCCGATGTCAGCGCGGCCCAGATAAAACCGACCCGGGCACGGCGTCGACCGATATTCCATCGATCGCGTTGAAGCCGTTTGAGACCCCTTCGGCATCTTCCGGAATGGGCAAGAAGACCTGAGATAATGGGAATTCTCTCAGGTAAAACCGGCGGCGTCGAAACTCCACGCGGTTCGTAGTAGAAAGGAGAAGTCACATGGGGGCCATCAACGATGAACGACCTCGCCCGAAAGCTTGGCATCCGCATCCCGGTCATCCAGGCCCCGATGGCGGGCGTCTCCACAACGCAGATGGCAGCAGCCGTATCGAACGCAAGTGGCCTCGGCTCGATCGGGGTGGGAAATCTCGACGCTGAGGCGGCCTGCGAGATGGTCCGGGCGTTGTGGTCTCTCACCGACCGGCCGTTCAACGTGAACGTCTTCTGCCACCCTCCGGCTATCCATGAACCGCAGCGAGAGGCCGCGTGGCTGTCGCGACTCGAACCCCTCTTCGCACGATACGGAGCCGAGCCCTCGGCAAGCCTTCGCGAAATTTACAAGAGTTTCCTCGTCGATGACGCCATGCTCGACGTGCTGGTCGCCGAGCGGCCACCGGTCGTGAGTCTGCACTTCGGCCTGCCGGAAGTGAGTCGGATTCGAGCACTCAGAGAAGCGGGAATCACGCTCCTGGCGACGGCGACGAATCTCGCCGAAGGCCGTGCCGCCGAGGCGGCCGGGGTCGATGGAGTTATTGGCCAAGGATTCGAGGCGGGGGGCCATCGCGGCACCTTCGACCCGGATGCACCAGACGAGTGCATCGGCACGATGGCCCTCACGCGACTCCTCGTTAAAAGCCTTTCGGTCCCGGTCGTGGCGGCCGGGGGAATCATGGATGGGGCGGGAGTCGCGGCGGCCCTGGTCGTGGATGCGAGTGCGGCCCAGCTCGGGACGGCCTTTATCCTTTGCCCCGAATCCGCAGCCGACGAGGGATACCGGCGAGCGATGCAGGAGCGACCCGCACTTCGCACGGTCGTGACGCGGGCTATCTCAGGCCGCCCGGCCCGGTCGCTCGCGAACCGCTTCACCGACCTCGGCAACCTGAGCCCTAGCGACGAGGTTCCAAGCTATCTGACCGCTTACGACGCTGGGAAGTCGCTGCACGCCCTCGCGAAGGCCGTCAGCGAGCACGGGTACGGTGCCCACTGGGCAGGCCAAGGGGTGGCCCTGGCCCGTTCGAAGCCGGCGGGCGAACTGGTGGGCGTCCTATGGCGAGAGTTCCTGGGGGCCCTCAGCCCGGAAAGCTGCCGGACGATTGCAACATAAGGTGTCTATCGAACACCCATCAAACCGTCTAGGCCGACGCTAACTGCCCGGCCCGGGTGAACATCACGTACAATTGCCGAGGCGAGCCGTTCAACGACCCCTGCCGGAAACATTCACGACCATCCGGTCGTCGAGACCCGGCGGGTAGCGACCGTCATCGACCAGGGGGACATCGGCCTGAGCCGGCGGTCGGAGTCGTGCAAGCCCTCCATGCTGCCCCGCCCTGGCAGTTTCTGCTCTCGCAACGGTGACGGGAGCACGAGTGTAGCTCCGACCGGCCGATCTTCGCCACTCGACGACCAGACGCGTGGGGCTCGACACTCTCATTCGACGGATGGAATAGATGACACGGGACTCGTCGCTTTCATCACGCGAGACGGGGACGCCCGGGTCACGAGACGCGCCGACAGGCGGGACGCCTCCGCGGCACTCGTCACCCCGTCCCCATCTGCGTCCGCCATCCGAGTGAAGGCCCAGGCCAGCGAACGCTCGCGGTCCGACTCCAGCGAATCCCGCCCGGGGGAGAAACCGATGAACTCCGCCACCGAAGGGGCCGAAGGACGGGACGAGACGCCCAGATAGCCCGCCGCAACCGTCATCGAAGCGACGCTCGACAGGAACATCAGGCCCGCCAGCAGCGGCAGGGGGTCGGAGAAGGCCCGCCGCATGACTTGGTGCAGCCCGGTCATGCACAACGACAGGATCAGCGCCAGGAGCAGCACCCCGGTCAGGCCCCGGGGGCCCAGCTCGATCGATCGATCCAGGGCCGCGATCACGTAGGCACGAATCGGTCGCCTCCGTCAATTCCCGGAGAGGCCGGCCCCGCGACCGGCCGAGGCTCGCTCCTCGCGAGATACCCCGCACGGTGCGCCAGGGTTTCGGGACGGGGCCGGGAGCCCCGACCGAGCCCGACCCCGAACACTAGGTCACGACCGAGCCCGAGAGAGGCCGGCGGGCCGGGTCTTCAATCTGCGAAAGTCCTCCGGGGCGCGGCATGGTCCTGGAAAGATCGCGCGCGAGCCCGCCCGTCCTCAGGACCCGGACCGGATCTGTCCAGGACCTGCATCTCGCCGGGCCACTGCCTCGTACACACGGCTTGAATACCCCCCCCAGAATTCAGGTTTTCAAGCTGTACTGACGGCCGACCTCCTCGGTTTGAGCACGCAGGCATCCGCTGCGGCCGGAAGCATGACCTGATTCGGTAACGAAGCGTGGCGCGCACCGGCCCCAGACCATATCCTGCGACCACAGGATATGGTCGACGCTCGTCCATCGGGTCGAAGCCCGCCTCACGGGTCGCCGATCAGGCCACGGCTCAGCTCCGATCGGCCAACTGCCGTCCCAGCATCCCCGCCAGGCTCCCAGGAGCCCGCAGGAGAGATCGCGACGGGACGGAGGCCTTCCGGCCCAGCCCAGGGGCCGGCGGGCCCGCCATGCGGGAAGCAAGGGCCTTCTCGGCGATCTTCCGCAAGGGGTCCGACGCCGGCCGGTCCAGCCAGCCCAATGCTGCATAGTCCAGCGGGTCGGATGACAGGGTCGGCCCGGCTTTCGTTGGCTGCCCCGGCCCCGAGCCGTCGAGGCTCAGGGGGGCCGGTTTTTCTTCTTTCTTCTGTCCTTTTACTTCGGGCGCAATGGATGGCGTGGGAGGGGGCGCAACAGCCGGCGCGGTCGAGGCGCAAGGCGTTTCACCTGGACGCCAGGACAGGTAGATGAGCCGTCCGGTGCTTGAACCGATGTCGGCGGTGGTCGACTTTCGTCGGATCCATCCGGCGGCCTCGAGCCTTGCGAGGCTGAGCTGGATGGTTCGCTCGCCGCACCGCCCCATGCCGGCGAGGGTCTGGTTGCTCATGGAGGCCCAGGATTTGGCCCTTGCGAACCGGAGGATGGAGGCGACGGTGAGGATGTCGCGTGGCTTGAGTCGTGGGTCGTCCTGGAGCCTGTTGAGGACTGCGGAAAAATGGTCTTTGACAGGCGGCGCGAGGCGCGTAGAATCGACGTAGCTCATCCGGGGTGAACTCCCGTGAGTAACCAGCCCTGGCGGTGTTGAAGCACCGAACCACGGCAACCAGAGATACTTGGCCCCGGCGAGAGTTCGAGCTCTCCCCGGGGCCATCTCTTTTATCGCGCCAGCCTCTCGCAAGCAACGCGAGGGGCGCAAGATCTCCGTCGACTGACCGAGGACCGACGTACGTCTGACCAAGCAGACGGCCCAGCAGAAGCACGTGGCGACGGCCCTCGACGCGGGCCAGTGCCCGGTCGACTTGCCACTGTCGGTCGCCGATCCTGCGTCGGGGTTGAGCCGTCGTCAGGGTCTGGCGCCGGCGGCGAAGTCGCGGGACAGAAGGGGGGCTGACGGTATCGGCCGCCCCCAGGGGTCAGGCCGTCAACCTGACTGAGATGCCGTCACCCCGACGCCCAGCGACCTGGGCACCAGCTCGTCCCGATTTCTGAGCCGCCGCCCGGCCGTCGGGTCCTTGACCAGGCCTGCCACTGCATCGGCCACCTTGGCCCTGTACTCGTTGGACACCGGCCAGCCGCGGCGCAGCGCGTGCTGAAAGAGGACGAGGTCGGCCAGGTCGGTGAAGTCCAGAGCGTCGAAGTTGACCGGCTTGTCGGCCATGATGCAGCGGAGCCGGTTGAAATCGCAATTTCATCCCCCTCGACTGTTCCGTGAGGATCGCATCCGCGGCGGATGAGGATCGCTCCCGCGGGGCGACCTTGGAAGTTAACACGGTGGGAGGTGACCCTTGGATGACGTCGGCCGTCGCGAATTCCTCGCTCATGCGAGCACCTGCCTCATGGCGAGCGCCGCGCGTCCCCCGCCGAAGCCGGAGCGGCTTCTCGTCAACACCCACGTCGAGGTCTGGACCCTCGACCCGTGATAGCCATTCCGGCATCCGGAGCGGCCCAACCTGAGGATGGACGTCCGCGCCCCGATCGAGGATCAGGCGGCGCAGATGCGTGACTTCGGCCTGAAGTATGCCGTCCTGATCAATCCTCGATACTTCGGCTGGGACAATTCTTACATAGGCGACTGCCTCCGCCGCTATCCGGGCCGCTTCGTGGCCCTTGGGCTCATCCACCCTTCCAATCCGAATGTCGCCGACCGCCTCCGCTACTGGGTCTCCGAGCGCGGATTTTAGGGGATGCGGTTCAGCCCGCTCTACCTGGCTGGACTCGAAGGCCCACTATCCCCTCTGGCGCGAGGACGAGCGGCTTGGGGCCGTCTTCATCCTGCCCCACCAGATGACGATACTGGCCGACATGGCCGCGCGGTTCCTCGGGGTGAAGATCGTGGTCGACCACCTCGGCAAGCCCGACCTGCGGCGAGCCGACCCGTGGTCGGAGTTCCGCAAGTTGTTCGCGCTGAAGAAATTCCCTCAGGTGTGGATCAGCGCCTCCGAGCCCTACGAGCTCTCTCTCACCGGACAGCTCACCTACCGCGACACGGTCCCCTACTTCAAGGCGGTGTACGAGGAATTCGGCGGCCGCCAGCTGATCTGGGGCACTCATCGGGCCGTCATGCCTCGCAAGGAGCTCGGTCTCGACTCACCATGGTTGTTCATTCCACGCAACGTCTGACCTCGGGCCCGACGGCGGCGAGTTCGCCCGCTTGACGAAAGGCCCCCTGCTGGCACCCACCAGCAGGGGGCCTTTCGTCAAGGAGGGAGATTGCACCATTCCCAACCGGTTCGCGGGCAGAGCATCGATCCCTCGGCCCAGAGCGGCCGGTCTAGGGCGTGGGCAGGTGATCTGGGCTAGCGAGTGTTACTCCTTGGGACTGACGTCCCAAGGAGTCCACCCATGCCGCGACGGACCACCCGGCCGCTCCCCGACCGGACCATCGAGCTGTCCACCGATACCAAGGCCTGCCTCGCTTGCGGCGGGACGCTCTGGGCCGCTGCCATGGCCCGACGATCGGTCACCACCCTGGACGGCATCCTTGGCTTGCGGCTCCGAATCCGCACCTGTCGCAATCCCGACTGCCACCGCCGTGGGTCCTGCCTCCGGCCCGAGCGGGAAGGGAGCTACGCCCTGCCGCAGCACGAGTTCGGCCTGGACGTCATCGCCGCGGTCGGCCGGCTCCGCCACGCCGAGCATCGCAGCGTCCCGGAGATCCACGCCGAGTTGGTCCGCCGCGGCGTCCCGATCTGCGTGCGCAGCGTCGGCAACCTTCTGGACCGTTACGCCGAGCTGCTGGACCTCTCCTGCTCCGACGCGGCGCGCCTGCGTCGGATCACCGGGGACGCCGGGCGGGTGATCCTGGCCATCGACGGCCTGCAGCCCGACGTCGGCCACGAGGTCCTCTGGGTCGCGCGATCGCCTGGAGCGTCGCCAGGACGTCCGGACTCTAGGACGTCGCTTCCGCATCGACCCGGCGGCCTACCTCAAGTCGCTTGAGGATTCGATCATCAATCAAGCTTTGCCGTCCTAGTTATTTTCGAGGATCTTGAGTCATGGCGGAGCGATCGCCTAGGCGGGTCCTGGTCACCGGCGGTGCCGGGTTTATCGGGTCGCACTTGGTCGAGGCATTGCTGGCTCGGGGGGATCGGGTCCGGGTGGTGGATAACCTGGCCACCGGCCACCGATAGAACTTGGCTCATCTCGGCGATGCCTACGAGTGGGTCGAAGGGGGACCTGGCCGATCTCGAGGTCGCTCGGAAGGCTGCCTATGGGGTCGACGCAGTTCTCCACGAGGCGGCGATCCCGAGCGTCCCCCGGTCGGTCGCCGAGCCGATCCGGCCGCACCAGAGCGGGCCGACGTTCACGATCCAGATCCTCGAGGCCGCCCGTCAGGCAGGGGCTCGCCGCTTCGTATTCGCCGCCTCCAGCAGCGCCTATGGCGACACCGAGGAACTTCCCAAGCACGAGGCGATGCTTCCCAACCCGCTGAGCCCTTATGCCGCCGTCAAGCTGGCCGGCGAGCATTAAGTCCGGGTTTATGCCCGGACGATGGGTCTGGACGAGATCAATACTTCAACGTTTTCGGTCCGAGGTAGGACCCATCGAGCCCGTACAGCGGGGTAATCTCGCTCTTCGCCAAGTCGATGCGCAACGGAGTCCGTCCGGTGATTTTCGGCGACGGCCAACAGACCCGCGATTTCACCTACGTGGCCAACGTCGTGCAGGCCAACCTCCTAGCTCTCGATGCACCGGGACCTCTGGAGGGGGCGGCGGTTAATGTTGGGACCGGCGGGCGTGTCCGCCTGCTCGACCTGGTCGAGGCGATCAACCGGGTGCTGGGGACCAACCTTGAACCCGAGCTTCGACCCGCCTGGCTCGGTGACGTCCGTGATTCGCAGGCCGATCTTAGCAGGATCCGCTCGGTCCTGGGCTATGAGCCGAAGGTCGACTTTGAGGAAGGGCTTCGCATGACCCTGGCCAGCTTCGGCTGAATAGGGCAGGGGGCGGGTCAATCCTCGGCTTGCGATGGACCCAGGTGCGGGGCAGGGGGGGCGATTCGCTCGACCTGCCAGTCCTCGAGGTCGACTGTGGCCCCCGAACCGAGAAAGTTGACCAGAGCGATGAACCGGTCGCGAGGTCCCCGACGGACTACCGTTCCGACGATCCCCGAGAGCGGACCGCTGCAGATCCGGACCCAGACACCAATCGGGTGGCTGTGCTCGCGTGCGACTGAAAGCCCCGAGGCCAGCATCTGGCGGATCTGGCGGAGGTCACGGATCAGCGATGCCTGGTCGATCACCTCCAGGACATTGACCAGGGTATTGGACCGAAACGCCTCCAGTCGTTGATGTTCGTCACCAATCATGAAGACATACGAAGGAAAAAGCGGAAGGAAGGATCGGATCTTTCGACCCAGGGGGGTTCGGCTCTCATGGAGGATTTGGGGTGCGTAGTAGGCGATCTGCCGATCGCGGAGGTGGCGGGCCGTCGACTTCTCCTGGCGAGGTTTGGTGTGCAGACACCACCAGCGTTGGCCGTCGACTGGATCCGGTCCCCGATCCCAGAGGTCTTCGGGGAACAGATCCGGCTCGGCGGGGAGGATGGGCATCGAGGGGTCCTCGGTTCAGTCAGGAGAAGCCCAGGCCGGCGGCGGGCCAGGCTCAACGACAACCGGCCTCAGGTCCTTCGCCGGTCAGGCTTGATAAGAGCTTCTGCCAGAGTCCCTGGCGCTCTTCCTTGATCTCGGCGATCCTACGGGACAGCAATGCATGCTGGTCGGTCCCCGACGGGGCCGCCGAAGCCGGTCGATGGGACCGATCGCTCGAGGATTGGCCGACCTTGCGGTCCGAACCCTCCACCGGAGGCCCCGCTGTCGGATTCTCGCCGAGCGGCTGGATCCGGCCGAACTCGGCATCGATCGCCTCGTCTGGGTCGATCGGAGGCGTCCGCGGCTCGCCGGTGACCAGCCGGAGCGCCAGCCGGGGCGTTGACGGTCCATCCCTCGCCATCTCGGCCTGAAGCCGCTTTTGTTCCTCCTCAAGTTGGTCGAGCCGGCTCAGCTCGTCGCGAATTAAACCCATCTGATCCTGGTGCATCTGGAACATCATCAAGAGGGCTTGTTGAAATTGCTGGGCCGTCCGCTGGTGCATCCGGTCAAATTCTTGCAGGAGCCTGGCGGTCAACGGGTCGGTAAAGCCGCTTAGATCGATCCGGTCGGCCTTGACTAGGCCTGGACGCCCTCCGTGACCGCTCGAGGTCCGGGCCAGATCGGTTCGAGTCGCTTCCGAGCCGAGCCGGACCCGGAACCGGTAAGCGCCCACGGCGACCTCGTCGCGGTCCTCCAGCCGTTTCGATCGGCAGACAAGATCGCCTACCCGAACCGCTCCGGTTCCCTGAAGATCCACCACCCAGACTCCGTCGGGAGTCCGGAGCAAAGCCGCGTGGATCCTTGAGATCCCAGGGCCTGGGAACCGGATCCGGCAGATTGGCGATCGGCCGATCAGGATCAGGACACGGCTGACCGTCCAGGGCTCTCGGCTGGAATCGGCCCCGAGGAAGTCGATCCGGGCGTCGGTGAGCTGGCCCCAGCGGAACGATCGAGAGATTGGCAGGCCGGTGTCCCGACCCGAAGCTCGTGAGGAGTTACCCTGATGCTCGAAGCGAACCCGGTACGGCCCGATCTCGACCCCCTGATCCCGATCGACCCAGCCGGCGGGCCTGGCCTCGCCAGCCCAGCGGATCCCGGTCCGGCTAACGAGGTCGACGCAGAAGACCTCGCCATCGACGACCTGAAAATAAGCGTGGTGGCGACTGACCTCAGACCGGTCGATCACCAGGTCGGCCGAGCGGTCGCGGCCGACGACCAGGAACGGCCGATGAAGCTCGAGCCTTGTGCCGTCCTCCGGTCCAGGCCCTTCGATCCGGACCCCGAGCGATCCAACCAGGCCGGTCGCTTCGGAGAACGAATCGGGCGTCGGATCATCCATCGGATGAACTCCCAGAGGTCCAGGACTCAGCCGAGCCTCGAGGTTGACCGATACCACCGGGCGAACTGCTCAAGACCGTCGCGGAAGCTGGTCGAGGGAGCGTATCCCAGTTCCGCTGAGGCCCTCGAGAGATCAGCGCAGGTGAGCCAAACGTCGCCAGGCTGCTCGGGTAGGCGGCGGATTGTTGGGATCTTGCCCAGTGCCTCGATCATGGCTCGAAGCTCAATCGGCTCGGTGTGGCCCAGGTTGTAGATCCGGTGCCCATCGCAGCGGTCGATGGCCCGGGCCACGCCGTCGGCGATGTTGTCGACGAACGTGTAGTCGCGGCGGCTCGACCCGTCGCCGAACATCGGAACGGGCTCCCCCTGATCGATCAATCGGGAGAACTTGGCGATCGCCAGGTCGGGCCGATTCCTCGGGCCGTACGCGGTGAAGAACCGGAGTCCGGTCACTGGCAAGCCAAAGGCGTGGTGGAACGAATAAGCCATCAGCTCGGCCGCCTTCTTCGAGGCGGCGTAAGGGATGATCGGCTGGTAGACCGAGTCGGTCTCCAGGAACGGAGCATCCGACCGGTCACTGTAAACGCTTGAGCTAGAGGCGAAGACGAACCGAGGGAGCGGGTCGAGTCGTCTGGCGGCTTCGAGCAAATGGGTGGTCCCGACAACATTGGTCGAGGTGTAAAGCGCAGGCGACTCCAGACTCGGCCGGACCCCGGACCTGTCCGCCAGATGGTCAATCGCCTCGGGTCCTTCAGAACAACCGACCTGATCCGCTCGACATTGAGGATGTCGAGCTCTTTCAGGCGAAAGCGTCGGTTCTTCAAGGCCTGCGTCAAATTCGATCGCTTCTGCCACACAGGATGATAAGGATCGAAGTTGTCGACACCAACGACCTCGTCGCCAGCCCTGTCGAGCAACTGGTCAACCAGGATCGAGCCAAGGAATCCGGCCGCGCTGGTGATGAGGATGGTCATGGGTCTCGTTGCGTCGTCCAGTCGCCTCATGCCTTAATCGATTCAGGCACTTCATTCTACGCGACATCGGCGACCCCGATTATCCCATATCCCATTTGTCGAGTCGATTGCCCATCCCAACGACGAGAGCCGCTACGAACTGGGTACGGTAGCGGAATCTGGTCGCTACTCCGTCGCCCTCTTCCAGTAGGCGTCGTACTGGACACCTTAATGCAGACATCACAGGGCTGCCATCCATTCCAGTCGCTTGACCCGCCACCGCGCCGCGGTCTGTTTCAGGCGGCGGCCGATCGCCGTCTTGCACGCCCCCTCGACCATCCCGCTGCCGATCGAGCGGTCCTCGGACAGTCGTCGCCGATACGGCTTGTGGTCGCCGTGCGGCTCCAGATAGCCGATTAACTCCGAGACGTTTCTGGCCTCGGCCGCCAGCTCCGCCAGCAGGATCGACACCCGGGACTTCAGCAGGGTCCGGCGGCGGCGTTCGTACCACGCCTCCGCCGTCGCCTCCTCCCCGTGCAAGGCGACCGCCGCGGCATGCACGTACTTGCCCGCTTGGTAGATGTCCAGCACCCCGGCGGCCCCGGGCAAGTTCTTTCGGACCTCGTTTCCGATTCACTTCGCCCCGTCGGCCAGCACCGTCAACTCGGCGGTCCGCTTCACGCCCAACCGGGTCGCCGTCCGACGCCACTGCGGCCCCAACGCGGTGCTGGTGCGAATTGCCGCCGTCGCGAATCGCACGTCCGGGGCCGGCATCCGCTGGTTGTCCCAGTCGTCGAGGTCGGCGAACGCCCCGCACCGCTCACGCTTGCCGAAGATCGAAAGCCGCACCTCGCGCCAGCCGCCGGTGGTGTTGACGCAGGTCCCGTCGATCTGGAACTCCACGTCGCCTGTCGCCTCGCGGAACGGCTCGGCCGCCTCGGGGGCCTCCAGCTGCCAGGCACGCATCAGGCCGCCGTGCAGATCGCAGGGCTTGCGGACGGTCTTATCGCAGACGACCAGCCCGGCGACCGTGCGGAAGTGCCGGGCGCGGCGCTCGAACGACCAGTCGGCCCCGAGCGTGTAAAGCAACTGCTGCGCGTGCGGACTGACGAAGCCGTCGAGGCCCAGGCGGTCGTCGAGGGCGTGGGCGTGGGCGCCACAGCGACGGCAGGTGAAGTAGACCCGCGCGAGGGGTACGTCCCCCGCGGCCGTGATTAGGCGACATTCGGCCCGGCTGTGATGGCGGCGCTTCCCGCCGAAGGGGCAGTCCCATCCGCGTCCTCCTTTTTCTCCAGGTCGGCCGCCTGGGCGTTGAGCCGATCCCGAAGGAAGCGGCGGCCGCGCTCGACGACGGCCAAGACGCGGCCATCGGGCGTGGTGTCGGCCAATTGCTTCAACTCGCGGACTATGGCCCGGGCCTGTTCCATGGCGGCGTCTTCCAGTTCATCCCGGGCTTCGAACGTGCGGTGAATCATGGGAGACATCCGTGATCGAGAGAGGCCCCGATTATCCCAGATCCCGCAGTCGGACCAGGAACAATTACCGCACTCCTCCGGACTCAAGGTTCGGGTCGGCTTGCGGTCTTCGGGGGCCAGATTTGATCCGGGGCAATCCGGATTCTCGAAGAATGGCCGATCGTTGAGAGGTAGCGACGCGGGAGTGACCGCTCAGAATCGCTCCGGCTCGGCCGTGGAGAGGCCCGGAGCGCAATCGTCCGGCGAGGTCAAGGAAGTGGAAGGAGCGCTCATCGAGCAGGAGGTGAACCAGTGAGCCAAGGCCACTAGGCTCATGTGATGATTCCAGCCCTCCCATGACCTGGTTTCGTAGTGTCCCAGGCCAAAGAGACGCTCTGCCTCGAGGAAAAAGCGCGAGGCCGAGTCGGCCTGATGGATGGCGTGGGCGATCTCGTCCAGAGGAGATCCCGGTCCGGCCTCGGAGAGGAAGTATCGGAGCGAATCGTAGTCGTCATCCGAGTTGCCCCGGATGATCAACCACAGTGGCCTGGAGACCATCGAGGGCAGAGGTGAGCGGATCCGGATCATGGCGTACTTCTGACGGACCAGACCGGTGGACGTGTTCATCAGGACGATCCGCCAGCGATCCGAGGACAGGATCTCGCAAAGGCCCGAGACGGTGCTGAGAATCTCGTCGTGGCCAGGGAACGACTCGCCAGCGGCCTCGGAGCCGGGGCGAATCGGCTCCCGAGCAAAGACCATCTCGTTTGGCGAGACCTCCACAAGGAATCGGGGTTGGCTCACCTCCAACCCATCAATCGCCTCGCCCTCACCGGAGAAGTCGGCACCGGTGACGACCCAATCGACCTCGACCAGGGCCATCGATCGGCAACGTTGGAGCAAGTCCATGGCGATCTGGGATTTGGTCAGGTGGTGCGAGCCGATCGGCACATGAGTCCTGAGCCTTCGGCGGCGGACCACCTCCGAGCCGTCACACCAGGTTGCTGGCAGGTAAAGCCGGCAGTCGAGCAGACTGGAGAACTCGCCATTGCTGGCGACCAGGTAAATCCCGACCTGGCTATTCTCGTTTCGCCGGCTCGTGGCATTCCACTGCCGAGAAACGCCCACGCTTTCCCGCCCCTTCTTGGCGAAGCCGTGTTCGTGGACCGTCAAGACTGTCGGCCCTTTTCGGGCCATTTCGACCCGCGAGCCAAAAGCCCGTTGGATCTCTTTCATGACCGAGGAAGCTCGCCAGGGAGCGGCATTGACAAACTTCTGAAGGGCCGACATCCGCCCTCCGCCGATCGCCAAGGCGATCGGCTCGATGCTTTTGCGCGAAAGCCCCGACATTAGCCCCTTGAGATACGTCCGTGCGTGCCGACGAGATTCTTCCTTGCCGAAGATCGAATCGAACGGGAGGATCAACTCCTCGATTCGTCCGGACGCTTCGCGAACGTCATCCTCGGTCATCGCGCGGCGCTGTGGAGACCAAGCCATAATGCGTTGTCCACCCACGGAAGCCCGCCGCTCGATGCCACAAACCGCGGGACAGGCTGGACCCAGTTGCAAATCACTCTGGAGGGGGGGACCTAAGCTCATCACAGCTGTCTCGATCCAAAGAAGCGGTCATCCATCCCCCATTACAAGCGCCGCTTCCGGTGGCATTGAAACCAGATTCGAGGCAAGATCGTTCGACTTATAATAAGCAAATCTTGATATTATTATTTCTTATATTAATGGTTACGCGATTTCTCGTTTCGGGAGTCCATAGAGGTGTTTTGAAAGGTACGTCCTGACCGCTTCACGGACCACTCGTTTTTTGGCCTCGTAGCAGCTGATGCCGGTGGTGAAGAAGCTCCTTTCGAGCCTCAATAAGGCTCGCAATGCCATCCCGATGTGGTTGCGTTGTGCCCGGGCCGAGCGGGCCTGCGAACGCTCCACGCCAAAGGTCTGCTTCAGGTCCCGGTGATAATTCTCGATCGCGTAGCCCCTCTCGGCGTACTGCTGTCAGGTCATCTCGCCCATGCCCAGGTCGCTGGTGGCCCGGCATTGAATGTCGCCGTCCGGGGCGACCAGCTTGAAGACGCGGACCGGCCCGTATCCGACCAGGTGAATCACCGTCCCGGAGGCCGAGAGCGTCGCCTCCGACAGCGGAATTGCTCCTCGACCCTCGGGATTGACCCGGCGATTGGACTTCAGCCACGTCATCCGGAACCACCCCAGGCCGCGGACCTGCTTGAGGTTGTCTAGGCTGGCGTACCAGCCGTCAAACAGGACGATTCGAGGCGCGAAGCCCCGATCCTTGGCGATCAGCATCAGCTCCCAGAAATGGTCATTCTTGGTGCGGCCGTCGGCCTTGTCGTAGAGGCGGTAATCGCAGGGGATCTTGCGATCGCCGTCGGTCCACAGGAGGGTGATCAGATTGATCCCCAGGACAACCTCGTGATGCTTACCCGACCAATGCCGGGTGACCATGGCGATGTTCCGAGCGTGGGGCTTGTCCAGGGTCGTGTCGTCGATGACCAGAACACCCGCGTTCAGGGCAACGAGGCCGCAAGCCTCGTCCCAGAGCGTCTCGGGGTCGAGCTCGATGCGGGTAGCAGGCGAGTGAAGCTGTCGTGGGCCGCGGACACAGGCGAGGGCTGTTGCACGCGTGCGGCCTCGGTGCAGGTGAAGGTAGAGGGTGAGGCGACAAGGAAGTCGATGTAGTCGGAATTCCAGCATTTCGCGGCGATCTTACCTCCATCGTCACCGAACCATCTAGTTGTCGATAAGTGAACATATTGAAACCTATCGAGTAAATCTTATATATAATAAAGGTGTGAGTTCACGGCCTGGAAACCCTGAAAG
Source organism: Isosphaeraceae bacterium EP7 (assembly GCA_038400315.1). Classification (NCBI taxonomy): domain Bacteria; kingdom Pseudomonadati; phylum Planctomycetota; class Planctomycetia; order Isosphaerales; family Isosphaeraceae; genus Kueselia; species Kueselia aquadivae. Next base: position 46,937 of record CP151668.1, on the reverse strand, counting down.
CAAGGGATATCGGAGGTTTCAGAGCGTTCAATCATCCACGTTCGGAATCCCGCTACTCGTAGAACCCTCATTGTCAGTCATTCCGGCCCGTGAACGCGGACTACAAAAGAATCGGGCTCATGATCCCGGTCCGGTGCCGGGGTCTTGACCTCAACCCGCTTCTCCGCCTTCCTCGTCCTGGATGATCGGATCACGGGGCTCGGGGCGACGACAGATGGACTTCCCCATCGGCTACCTGATGGACGAGTCGGCATGCTATGCCCGACTCCTGAGGATCCTCCACCCGGGCGGACTGGCCTGCCCGCGATGCGGTGGCGTCGACGGACTGGGCGTCCATCGACGCCACCGCGAGCCGGTCCTGGACTATCAGTGCTCCGTCTGCGGACGCGTCTTCAACGCCTGGACCGACACACCCCTGCGGGGCTCGCAGCGGCGGCCCTCGCAGCTCATCCTCATCCTACGCGGCTTCGCCCAGGGCTCTCCACCGCGCGGCTGGCCCGCGAACTGGGCTGCAGCCGGATGAAGCTGCTGGCCTTCCGCCACGCGCTGCAGGGCAACGCCCTGGTGGCCTCGGATAGATCGCCGCTGCCCGACGCAGTCGCCGAGGCCGACGAGATGGACCAGAATGCGGGGGAAAAAAGGCCGCGTGCATCAGGATCCCGGCGCGCTGCCGCGGCGGCGCGCGAACAAGGTGCGCGGCCACGGCTCCTTCATCGGCGACCGCCCGCCGGTGGTCGGAGTCACCGGGCTAGGTTCGGGCAAGCTCCGGCTGGCCGTGGTCGAGCGATCCGACCGCGCGACGCTGGAGGGGTTCGTCGTGTCCTCGACGCGCCAGGGGTCGCTGGTCTGCACCGACGAGTGGCGGGTCTACGGCCATCTCGCGGAACACGGCCGGCGGTATGCGACGGTGACTCACGCCCCCGGCCGACGCGAATGGGCCCGCGACGACGACTGGGATGGCGTGCGCGAGGTGCACGACAACACGCTGGAGGGGATCTGGACGGGGCTTCGGAGCTTCCTGATGACGTTCCGCGGCGTGAGCAAGTGGTCGCTGGCCTGCTACGTGGCGAGGTTCGAGTGGTCGTACAACTTGAAAGAGGTGAAAGATGACTATCTGAGGATCTTGCTCGGCGTCAAGCTCGGCACCGGGCCGGGATCATGAGCCAAGAATCGAGCTCCGCCGCCGTCTAGGGCCGATATTCGAGGAACTCCACGCCACGCACCTTCAGTTAAAAAAGGTCGCGAATTATATGGCGAAGTTCTATATATTACATGTTTCGGCATTTGAAGGAATGTTGGCGTTTGCCTCAATTTCTTGTTGCGACCCGTGATGATAGTGTGCTTAGATCCAATCTCCGGAGTACGACCTCGGCTCATAGCAAATCCGCAGGTTGTTCGGTCCGGAGTAGGTCAACGCCACCACGAGGAATGCCCTCATTCGTCATGACGGCGATTAATCACCGATGCTTCCTCCTTAGAGGCTTCCCTGTGCTTAATACCTATGCAGCCCAGCCAATCAGCAGTCGTTCGCGGCATTATGATTCGTCCCGACCCGATCCACTGAAATTGATCCCGCTTCGTCGGGAGACTACTGAAAAGGTCGAAGAGCCCTGGGAACCGATCTTGAACGAGGCGATGAGGAGCTATCGGACTTATCTGCGAATCCTCGCTGACCGAGGGCTTGCCTCTGACCTGAAATCCAAGGTGGATGCCTCTGACCTCGTTCAGGAAACGTTTGCCGAGGTCTATCGGGAATACTATCGGTTCGAGGGGCTGGCCGATGAAGAGTTCAAGGGCCTCTTGATCCGGATGATGATGAACAATCTGAAGAGTTTCACCCGTCGCTACCGGGGTTCTCTAAAGCGCGAGATCAGACGTGAGGTCCCGCTCGGCGGGTATGGAGATGAGACCGGACCAGGGCTCCAAGTGGCCGACTCGGGAGTTTCTCAGGGCGAGGCCGTCGCTGCCGAGGAGGATCTTCAGAGGCTCCGAACGCAACTGGCCAGGCTCCCCGAGCGCGACAGGTTAGCGGTGACGATGAGGTCGGAGCAGGGCAGCACCTACCGCGAGATCGGCGAACGGCTGGGCTGCTCCTCGGTCGCGGCCCGCAAGATCTGGCTTCGGACGGTCGAGAAGCTTCGTCGGGCCTTGAAGATCTCCCAGGCCTAGAGACGTCGTCCAGCGAGAGCTGGCTACTCCAGAACGGCGGTTGAGTGCATGATCCCATGAAGGAACCTCTTGAGGATTTCATGGACCCGTCCTCGTCACTCGGTGCGCCAGGCTGGCCTTCTGGGGTCTTCTAAGATGATTGAAGATTCCAACACGCTCTTGCCCCCCGTCCACTCCCAGGCCCTGTGAGAATCGCTGCCGGTTGAGGTCATCGGCTCCCCAGATCACCGAGACCGCGTCGACGTCACCGCCGACGAACGTCCTCGATCGACTGGAGAGGGGTCGCTTTGTCGAAAGCCTCGGCCTTGAAGAGGAACTCAAAAACCGATGAGCATCGATGAGCCGAGCGGCGGATCGTCGATGGAGCGATTGATCACCTTGCTTCTCCAATCCTCCGAGTGGGAGCCTGATTCAGCCGTCCTCCAGCTGACCGAGGTCTTCGGCAATCCTCAAGGCTCAATGGAATCGCGACTTGCGTCGGGATCGGATCGAGCTTTGCAAGCGGATCCCTCGCACGATGAACGTGAATTGCTCCGACTCATTGAGGAACTCACCGAGGAACGACGGCTTGCTCGAGAGCCGCTCCAGGTCGGCAGCTTGTTCGGTCGCTACACCATCCTCGGCGAGATCGTCCGGGGCAATTCGACCATCGTCTACTGGGCAGGCGACCACGAACAGGTTGGTCCGATGGCTCTGAAGACTCCCCATCCCGAGCTGGCCGATGATGACCAGTGTCGTCGGCGATTCAAGCTTGAGGGGATGATCGGCTCGATGTTCGATCACCCGAACATCGTCCCGGTTTACGAGTTCGGAGAAATTGACCAGGTCCCTTACATTGTCATGGAGGCCGTCGACGGGATAACGATGGCCGATCTCCTCCAAAATGACGGTCCGATCTCGCCGGTCGAGGCCGCTCGACTGGTCCTCGAAATTGCCGGGGCGATTGGCCAAGTCCACGATCAAGGGGTTCTGATCCTCGACCTGAAACCTCAGAACATCCTACTCCAGCGAACAAAACTGGACGATTCCGGCGGTCAGGAATGGAGACCGTTGCTAATTGATTTTGGGCTGGCCATCCTCGCTGTCGAGGAGGAAGAGGATCCCGACGGGCGGGCGATGGCCGGAACCCCGTCGTACATGGCTCCCGAGCAGATCCTCATCGGCCCGGCCGGTTGCGGCCCATTCACCGATCTCTACGCCATCGGCGTGATTCTCTTCGAACTCCTGATCGGGCGACCTCCGCACCGGGGCGTGAATCGATTCGAAACGATCCGAGCCGTGATCGTCGAAGATCCAGTCGCCCTTCGAGACCTCCACCCGGCCATTCCCGCCGAATTGGAGGCAATCTGCTTGAAATGCCTGTCAAAAGCGACCGATGGCCGATACATGAAGGCTCAGGAATTGATCAGCGATCTTGAGCAATTCCTCGAAGGCGTTTCATCGTCGCCCAGGAATCTGACCCGATAAGCGGTCCGTGGGACAATTCCAAACCAACCACCGACGATTGGCTCTTGGCAACATCACGACTCGAAACCACGTTGCAATATTGCAAGGTTGCGGGCGTATCTGGTGTGGCTCAAGACTGATTCCAGGGTGTTACTAGTAGCTGAGCGATGAGGGCCCCCAGTAGGGCTCTTCCGCGGGCTCGAACGTTGTGGACGAACTGGAAGAACGCGAGGTACAGCGGCAGCGATTCCTGGGGGATGCCGCGGTGGGGGCGGAGCCAACTCCGCAGCAGCGACCAGAAGCCCTTCAACGTGTTGACGTGGACCTCACAGAAGCCGTCGCCGTCCTCGTCGCGGGCGTACTCCCCCTTGCCGTGACAGACCATCTTATGCCAATACCCCAATTATTCCAGCCGGGCCTTCCAGCCGGGCATAGATGTCGTACTCGTCGGTGTGGACGAGCGTCCCCGGGGCGATCGTCGCCTCGATCAGCGGGCGGATCGTCGCCTGCTTGACGTTCTCCAGCATTCGGATCACGACTCGGTTGCCGCGCTGGAGCTGCCGAAGATCGGCGGCTTCTCCTTGGCCAGCGTCCCTCGCCCCGGAGCCCCCTTCAGGCGTCGTCGCCGGCCGACTCGGCCTTTTTTCTAGGACGGCACGACTCCCTTGATCAAGGCCTCTTCAAGCGATCGCAGGTAGCCCTCGGGAGCCTGGCGAAAGCGTCGGCCCATCGTTCGGGCCTTCTGCCGGATCGCCAACTTGACCCGGAGCGATCGCCACGCATCCGGATCCGCGGGGGCCAGGTCATCAGCCGTGATCGTTCGTAGCCGGGTCGCGGCCGCGGAGGCCACGCGCACCGAGCCTCGCACCACCATCCCCGGCGACGCCACCTTGCGCCCGCTGCAACGCCGCTCGTGGTGTCGGTAGGAGCCGAAGAACTGCTCCAGGTCGTTGTTCGTCCGCGGCAGGTCGGCCGTGTCGTAGCAGGCGAACAACCCCTCCCAGTAGCTCCGCGTCACCTTCAGGAAATGGCAGATCGCACCGACCAGCCCCCCGGCCGCCCTGCGATGCCGCGCGATTGAGCCCACGAGCCCGCGGAAGCGACGACGCACCCCGGCAGCGTCCAGGCCGTTCGTGTTGCGGAGGATCGCCGCCGCCCTGTGCACCCAGCCGAAGACGGTTCGGATCTCGGGTCAGGCCGACTCGGTCGCGTCCAGGCCCTTGCCCAGGATCGCCCGCTGTCGCGTCAACTCCCTCGGCAGCCCCTTTTGGCGGCGACCTCATCCAGGCTGGCCGCGACCTTGGCCAGCCGGTCCCGAAGCACCAGGCCCGGCGCCTCCAGCGGCGGCCGGCCGTCGTCGGTCAATGACGATCGGACCGCGGCGCAGTAGCCGCGGATCACCTCCGCCTCGTGGTCCTCGCGCCCATCGAGCTTGCGTTCGATCGGGCGGATGCCGCGGACTTCCTTCTTCAATCGGACCTTGGCATGGCGGTCGGCCTCGTCGATCGGCCGGGCCGCCTCGCGAAGGTAATGGAACTGGCAGAGCCCGTGCGGCACGCCGGGCAGCACCTCGGCGATCGCCTTGCGGATCGAATGCTGGCCGTCGGAGACCACGCCGACGATCGGCACTCCGGGGAAGCCTTCAGGCGAGACGGCGCCCTGCACCTCGCGCAGGAGCCTGGCTAGGTCGTCTTGGCAGGATGACAGGAGGCTCCGGGCCAGGAGGATCTCGCCGCTGAGCACGTCGCGGAGGACCCAGAGGACCTCGTGGCCGACATCCGGCTGGAGCCCATCGATGGCCAGGATCACCCGCCCGGCTACGGCGGTGACCCGGCGGAGTCGGGCCCGTGACGCCGTTGAGGGTGATGACGGTGCGTCGATTCTTATAGGCGGCCCAGAGCGTCCCGCCACACGCCGGGCAAGCGGCTTGTCGAGACGGTTAGGTCCTGCTCACGAGCCGGCTGGGGTCGGGCGATCCGCCTGAGCATCGATCGAGCCCTCGAGGTGCTGTAGACCCGAGGAGTAACGGATGATTAGGCCCCGATCAAGGGAGCCGTGCCGTCCTAATTCATTTTAACGGCCTCGGGATGGCCCTTATGTCCCGCCACCACGTCGACTTCGTCGCATTCGACCTCGCTGGAGAGTTCCTCCGGCGGGGTCCGATCGACGATCCGCTGACGGAGCGTCGTGATCATCGCGCGGGCGTCCCCCTTGTCGATCCCCAACTCGCGGGCGATCTGCAGGCCCGAGAGGTTCAAACCCATGAGGTACAGGCAGGCGATCCAGGTGCGCAGCGGCTGATGATGGCCGGCGAAGACGGTGTCGGTCAGGTCGTCGAACCGCTTGCGGCCCGAGCGGCACTCGTACCGCCGGCGATCAGGCTGGGTCTCGTCACGGCCGTTCTTGACGACCGAGGTCGAACCGTACGAGGAGCAGGCGACGCCGACAGGCCAGCGCATGTCGCGGACGGTCTGAAAGCACTTGGCGTCGTCAAAGAGGTTCTGGATGTTCACCATGATGCGGAAGCTCGATGGTCTGATCGAGGAGGAAGCCAAGGTTGTTCCAGACGATCGATCCTATCGAATCCGAAGACCGTACGCCCCATCACCTGGAATCGGTCTTGAGCCTCTGGTGTTCCAAAACTCAACAAATGGTTTCAGAAAGTACAAAAATGACTGCTGCTCGTTCAGCTTAAGCATACCATCAAGCATTAACTCTCGCTCAGAAATTTGACACGACAGTTGGCGAACGCACGTGTGCTTGCATAATTAGGAAGAGGCGAGCTCGAAGGCGTGAACGAATCGATGGATGAGTTCAACCGAAGTGGGCGTCCATAGGGACTGATGGCGAGCTTAAATTCAGGTGATTAGCAAAATCCTAGGCCAGCCAATAGGCTGGCAATATGGACTTGTACGATTACGAGCGGCACCTCATCGGGCAACTATGCGGGCATTGCCATGAGGCAACCCGACCCTCTCATGAGCGGCAACGACGATGCCCCGCCTGCCGTCGCAAGTGGAGCTATGAGCAGCGTCGCATCCGCTGGGAGCTGCTCAAGGCATTCTGCCTGTCCGCCACCGCCCATCACGCCGCTCGCACCGTCGGGTGCTCCTACCCGACGGCCTACCGGGCCTTCACCCGGTCACCGCCTGACGATGGCTGGCATCGCCGCCGAGGAGAAGCGGCCCCTGCTCGGCGAGTTGGAGCAGGACGAGTCGTACTTCGGCGGCAAGTGGAAGGGCAAGCGAGGCCGTGGCGCGGCGGGGAAGGTGGCCGTCTTCGGCGTCCTGGAGCGGGCCGGTAAGGTCTATACGGTGGCCGTGCCCGACTGCAAGAAGGAGACGCTCATGGCGAAGATCGAGGCCGCCACGGTCAAGGGCTCGGTCTTCTACACCGACGAGTTCGTCAGCTACAACGACTTGAGCCGCTTCGGCAAGCATGTGCCGATCGACCACGGCGAGGTCTTCGCCGACGGCCTAGCCTCTGTCTGAGGGATGACCGCGTCGCTATCTTGTCGCCTTGCAGCATCTTGCGAGGATGTCATGGCGAAGCGGCATGAGCTGACCGATGAACAATGGGCCCTGATCGCCGACCTCTTCCCGGCGCAGGGACGCGGCGGCCGCTGGGCCGACCACCGCACCGTCCTCAACGGCACCCTGTGGCGGATGCGAACCGGCGTCCCCTGGCGCGACCTGCCCGAGCGTTATGGGCCGTGGCAGACGGTCTACCACCGCTTCAACGCCATGCGCAAGGCGGGGCTGATCGACCGCATGCTCGAGCGACTCCAGGTCCGGCTCAACGCCGAGGGGCTCATCGACGCCGAGTTGTTCTGCATCGACGGCACCGTCATCCGCGCCGCGCGGGCGGCCGCCGGGGCGTCGAAAAAAAACGAGCCGGCGAGCCGGAGGACCACGCCCTGGGCCGGTCCCGCGGCGGCTTCGGCACCAAGGTCCACCTGGTCTGCGACGGCCGCGGCATCCCGCTGGCGGCGGTGATCACGCCGGGCCAGCGTCACGAGTCCACCCAGTTCGAGCGGGCCATGGGCGAGGTGCGGCTGCGGGGCCGACGGGGCCGACCGCGGTGCCGCCCGGTCGCCCTGGCCGGCGACAAGGCCTACAGCGACCCGCGGATCCGCCGATGGCTGGCGCGGCACGGCATCCGGGCGGTGATCCCGCGCCGGTCGGACCAGCGGCCCGGAGACGGCCGCGTGCGATTCGACTCCGAGGCGTACCGCCGGCGGTCGGTGATGGAGCAGTGAGTCGGCTGGGTGAAGGAGTGCCGCGCCGTGGCGACGCGGTTCGACAAGCTGGCACTCAACTACCTGGCCACGGTGAAGTTGGCCATGATGCAGAGATATCTGAGGCTATTGACCATATAACCCCTCCGTCAGACAGAGGCTAGGACACATCAACAGGATCGAGGGCTTCAGGAGCTACTCGAAGCGGCTCCACCGCCTATGCCACGGGGTGGACCGGGAGAACCTCCCGGTGGACCTGGCCGAGTACGAGTTCCGGTACAATCATCGTGATGAGCATCTGCCGGAGGTACTATACAAGACCCTGATCCTCCCCCAACTCATCAAGGAGGGCTTGGCCTAGGATTTTGCTAATCACCTAAATTGATTCAAGGATTGATCACGCCTCGAGCGATCGGTCGTGGGGCAGCCGATCAGACTGCTCGTTCAGAACCGAGAGGCGGATCTATCAATAGTGAGTACGGCTGTACCATCCGATTGGAACCGATCCGAACCATTCCGACTGATAAAGCAACATCGATTCTGTAAATTCCGTCTCGGAGGGCGGCAGGTCATTCCGGCTCCATCGTCACGTACTTGCGGTTCGTCTCCCACTTCTCGCTGATATCCATCAAGACAGCACCGACCAGTCGCAAGGCTGACACCTCGTTGGGGAACAGGGTCGCCACCCTCGTCCGCCGCTTGATCTCCCGGTTGATCCGCTCCAGCATGTTCGTCGTCCTCAGCCGCCTTCGGTGGCCCGGCAGCAGGGAGAAGGCCGTCAGCCGCTCCTGGACATTGACCTCCATCCACTCGGCCAGCCTCGGCGCCGTCGTGCGGTACTTCTTCACCGCCAGGTCAAACTGCCGATCGGCCTCGGCCCGATCCGGGGCGTCGAGGACCGCCCGCAGGCTCGCCCCCACCTCTTTCCGCATCGCCACCTTGGGCACGTAGGCCATGGCGTTCTGGGCCAGGTGGAACTGGCATCGCTGCCAGGGCACGCCCGAGAACCGGGCTCGGAGGGCCTCCCTGAGTCCGGCATTGGCATCGCTGGCGATCATGCGGACGCCGTGTAGGCCAAGGGCGTGAAGGCTCGCTAGGAAGGCCCGCCAGTGGGGCTCGGCCTCCGACAGCGAGACCCTGGTGCTGAAGATCGACCGATGCCCCTGGGCATCGATGCCGATGGCCACCAGGACCGCACAGGAGACCACCGACCCGCCGTGGCGGAACTTCTCGTAGCGGGTGTCGAGGACCAGGTAGGGCATCTCGCCGAGGGGCCGTTCACGCCAGGTCGTCAACTCGGCGTCGAGTGCGGCGGCGGCCGGGCTGACCTGGGAACTGCTGATCTCGGCCCCGCAGAGTTGCTCGGTGATGGAGGCGACCTTCCTTGTCGAGACGCCCTGGACGTCCATCTCGGCGACGGCCAGTTACCGGGCCAGCTCGCTGCGGACGCCCATCTCCAGGGCCAAGGGGTAGAAGTCGATGCCCCGGGCCTGGGGAACGGCCAGGGTGATGGGGCCCATGCGGGTCGGGACGGTCTTGGGCTTGTAGCCATTGGAGTAGCCCTGACGCCCCTCAGATCGCTCATACGGGGCGGCCCCGAGTACCTGAGCCCGTTCGAGCTTCATGATTTCGTTAAGGAGGACGGTTAGGGCCTGGGCCATGCCGTCGAATCCGTGCTCAGCCAGGAGTTCCCTGATCTGGTCGAGGGGGTTACTTTGCTCGTGGTGGGTCATCGTCGGTCGGTCTCCTTGGGTTGGTTGGCACCTTCCAAGGAACCGGCGATGACCTGCCGCTTTCAAGGCGAATCGCCCGGGAAGGCCTTCAGAGGCGGGGTACGCCCGCCGCCGTCGGCCCACCGGCAATCGGGAATTACAGAAGCAAAGATGCACTAACTTCCGACTCGAGCTTGATCGACAAGTCCGGCCTGTGTATCCCGATCGAAATCGAACAGTTCTTACGAGTTCTGAATCACAGGGACCAAGACAGGCTTTCTAGGGATCAAGCCAGGCTTTCTGTGGATCGCCTTGGCTGACGGGTCCGGTGCCCAGATCAGGCGAGGCAAGATCACAGGCCAGGAAAACCCAATGGTTATTTCACTCTTGCAAACATCTCTGATTGCCGGTGCATAGCTCAAGTCAATGAGGACCATCGGGTTTTGAGGTCTGCATTACCATGTCACAATCAATGCATCGATTCGAGCTTGGTCGAACCGTCTCAATGAAGAATGATTGTAACAAATCATAGAGATGTGAAAGAATTTGTCTTCCGGAGTAGGAGGTATGGGGTCACAATCTGTCGACATTAGAGTTAAGGTGTTGATCCAAATCGAATCAAGAGCCAGAAGCTGCCAGTGTCACCCCCCCCATCGTCGCCGATGGGATCTACAACGGCGGGATCGCCGAGTGGGTCTATAGAGTGTCACCCCCCCCATCGTCGCCGATGGGATCTACAACGGCGGGATCGCCGAGTGGGTCTATGCGTTGCGAGACCTCAACCGGCTGCGGCTGGAGATCAAGGCGAAGCGTCCCGGTGCCGACAAGTTCGAGCCGATCGCGTTCCGCTGGCGTGTGGAGCGGACCTTCGCATGGCTGGGGCGGAACCGTCGGCTGAGCAAGGATTATGAGGCGACCACCGCAAGCAGCGAGGCGTTCGTCAAGCTGGCGATGATCCATCTGATGGCCCGCAGACGATCGAAGGTGTTGGCGAAAAGGTAGCTTTCCCCACAGGCTGTAAGTGGCGGTGACCATTCGTCCTAAGCCTCTTCTGGCATATGGTTTGATTTGGGCCAGGAATGGCCTAGGGTTTCAAGGGCACAGCGAGACCAATGCTACCGATGTTTAGAACTGGAATCCGAAATGATAAATCAATACATCATGATGATGTTCTTGACGTCCTTCAGGCTTTCGGTTTCGTTACGCGGTGTGAGCCGTCGTTGTCGGTTAGGTTCAGGTTTCGTAGTCGGTCATCTCTCAAGTTGCGCGTCAAAAGTAGTTGCAGATGGCTCACCATTGTCGTAGCAGGTGAGAAGTGACCTTGAACTCGTTGGTTTGAGTCAAAAAATATGCCGTGGGTTCTTGACAAGCGACAACTTAGTACTAATAAATAAAAGCGATTACCTTAATGAAAGATTAAAGTCTGCTGCATTCAAGCAGGTAATCATTTTTGATAAAAGTTAACGTTGGTGACGTTCGCGTTGAGGTTTCGAGACTGTCGAAATCCAGCTTCATCCCCCCGGGCAGGAATTGTGTTTCCGTCAATGCACTGAGCCGGGGACGGCTCGCACCCGTCCCCGGCTCCAGGGTCGTCCACTCCCCAGCTTTTTCCGTCAATGCACTGAGCCGGGGACGGCTCGCACCCGTCCCCGGCTCCAGGGTCGTCCACTCCCCAGCTTTTACCAAGAGAGTCCCGACTGATGAAAATTCTACCTAGGCTCACATCTCGAGGGCGAAACTTTTTTTCCGATGGAAGCCGGCCCTCGCGATCAAGGTCTCGGTTGCAAATTGAGCTGCTTGAGACACGATTGGCTCTGAGCAACTACATCGTCTCCCCAACGGGCAACGACTCGGCTGCCGGCACGGCCACGGCCCCCTGGAAGACACTTCAGCACGCTTCCGACCTTGCCAAGCCCGGTGACGTGATCTCGGTTCGGGCGGGCACCTACGCCGGTTTCATCATGGGCTGGAATTCTCCCCAGGGTGGGACCGCGAACGCTCCGATCACGTTTCAGGCCGACCCGGGCACGCTCATCAACGTCCGCAATGGCAAGACACCCGACGCGATCAACCTGGAAAACTGCAATTACGTCACCATCAGCGGGTTCACCATCACCCCCGATGCCAGCCAGTCCAATTGGAGGACCGCGCTCCGGGCCGCTGGCGGAGGAATCGGTGTCAATTTCAGCAACAACACGATTCAACTCCGGCAGGTTGACCAGTGCGGCATGATGACCAGTTTCACCACCGACCTACTGGTCCAGAACAACAAGGTTTCCGGGGGCTATGACACCGGGATCTACGTGGCCAATAGCGCGGTCCGGCCGACCGTCCGCGGCAATACGGTGACCAATGTCCTGGGCAACGGGTTGCTGCTTAACGGCGACTCCAGCCAGGGAGGCAACGGACTGATTCCGGGAGCCCTGGTCGAGAACAACATCATCACCAACGTCGGTATGGGCGGATCGCTGGCGAAGTATGGTCCGGGCTCGGCAATCAACCTCGGCGGCGTCCAGAATTCGGTCATTCGCAATAACATCATCGCCAACGCCCACGCCAAGGGGCTCACCGTCGCCCAGCTCCAGAGCTCGCAGGGCTCGACGAACAATCTGATCGCCAATAACACAATCATGGTGGCAGCCGATGGTCAGTCGGCGCTTCGGCTGGCCGATGCCAGCACGGGCAACACGATCATCAACAATGTGCTGTATTCGGCCAGCACCAACGGGACCGACGGGACTGTCATCGCCTCGGCGGCCAGTCTGACCGGAATGAAGATGGATTACAACGCCGTCGCTCCGAGGTTCTCGGCCGACGAGGGCAGTTCGAGCCTCACGCTGAGCCAGTGGCAGACCAAGTACGCCTTCGATACTCACTCGATACTGCTCGACCTGACCAAATCCTTCGTCAACGCGTCCGGGTTGGACTTCCACCTCCCATCGACAAGCACCCTGATCGATACCGGGACCTCTCTGAACGCTCCCTCGACCGATCTGGAAAAGAAGCCCAGGCCGATCGGCAATGGTGTCGATATTGGTGCATACGAGTTCCAGGCCGGCAGCACGAGTCCGCCGGCTCCGGTCGGCGACACGGTGGCCCCTAAGGTCAACTCATTCACCCCGGCGGCCGCTGCCACCGGCGTGGCGACGACGGCCAGCGTCACGGCGCTCTTCAGCGAAGCGGTCCAGTCGGGCACGATCAACTTCGTGCTCAAGGACGCCGCCGGCAGCGTGATCCCGTCCACCGTGACCTACGCGACGAATAGCAACACGGCCACACTCAAGCCATCGGCGGCTTTGAAGGCCTCGACGACTTACACCGCCAGCGTCAGTGGGGTCAGGGACGTTGCCGGCAATCTGATGGTCGGCACGACCACCGGGTCCTTCACCACCGGAACGGTCGACACGGTGGCCCCTAAGGTCAACTCATTCACCCCGGCGGCCGCTGCCACCGGCGTGGCGACGACGGCCAGCGTCACGGCGCTCTTCAGCGAAGCGGTCCAGTCGGGCACGATCAACTTCGTGCTCAAGGACGCCGCCGGCAGCGTGATCCCGTCCACCGTGACCTACGCGACGAATAGCAACACGGCCACACTCAAGCCATCGGCGGCTTTGAAGGCCTCGACGACTTACACCGCCAGCGTCAGTGGGGTCAAGGACCTTGCCGGCAATCTGATGGTCGGCACGACCACCCGGTCCTTCACCACCGGCACGGACGCCACCCCTCCATCAACGTCGACGTCGTCCACGCTTTGGAGCAGCTCGTCCAAGCCGGTTACGGCGTCGTTCCCCGAAGCCAGCGCGGTTGAGCTGGGGGTGAAGTTCAGCTCCAACACGGCTGGGACGATCACCGGAATCCGCTTCTACAAGGCCGGCACCAACACGGGAACCCACGTTGGCCACCTCTGGAGCAGCAGCGGCCAGCTTCTGGCCTCGGCCACGTTCACGTCCGAGACGGCCTCGGGTTGGCAGCAAGTGACCTTCGCCTCGCCGGTGACGATTCAGCCGAACACGATTTACGTGGCGTCGTACCTGGCTCCGCAAGGTGGCTACGCGTCGGACGCGAACTACTTCGCCTCGGCCTATACCAGCGGACCACTGTCAGTGCCGGCCAACGGGAGTGTCTTCCGGTATGGTTCAGGGGGAGGCTTCCCCACCCAGACCTGGAAGGCGACCAACTACTGGGTAGACGTCGTCTTCAAACCCACCACGCCGTCCACCCTTGGGTCGGTCACTGCCACGGTTGTACCGCTGGTTTCCGGGGCATCGACGACCTCGACCAAGTCGATCACGGCTCCGCTCCAGGCCCCGACCAGCACCGTCAATCCGAGCTCGGCGGGCGTTGATCAGGTCTTCTCGGGCCAGGAGATCCCGACGGTCCCGACCCTCCAGGGTGGCCGCCGCAAGAACCGTCAGAAGTAAACGTCTTAGAGAGGCAAAAAGGGGTCCCGCCGCTACCGGATTAGACCGGTTGCGGCGGGACGCTCACTTTCGAAGTGATCGATGATCCGCGGCGTCTCCAGGCTGGTCAGGCCGGGACGATCCGCTCGCGATGAGCCTTTACCTTCCGGGCCGCATTGCGGGTGTCGATGACCAACGGCGAGTGCTCGACGATCAAGGGCCAGTCGTAGGCTAAGTGGTCCGTCGCGATCAGGACGCAATCCTGAGACCGGAGGTATTCCGGCGTCAACGGCTGGCTGGTCATCTTGAGTCCAGGGTAGTGCCGCATCGAGGGGAGCTTGGGGATATGTGGGTCGTTGTAGGAGACGATGGCTCCTTTAGCCAGGAGCAACTCCATCAGCTCGAAGCCGGGCGATTCGCGGGGGTCGTCCACGTCCTTCTTGAAAGCCATACCAAGCAGGATGATCTTACTGCCCCGGACCGGCTTGGCCCGATCGTTGAGGGCGTCGGCGATTCGCTGAACAACGTAGGCGGGCATGGCGGTGTTGATCTCTCCGGCCAGCCCGAAGAACCGGGTCGTCAGGCCGTGTTTCCTGGCGATCCAGGAGAGTTAGAACGGATCGATCGGAATGCAGCGCCCGCCCAGCCCTGGACCAGGCTAGAACACCTGGAATCCGAAGGGCTTGGTCCGGGCCGCCTCGATCACCTCTCAAACGTCGATGCCCATCCGGCCGTAAAGGATCTTCAGTTCGTTGACCAAGGCGATGTTTACAGCCCGATAGGTGTTCTTGAGGATTTTGCAGGCTTCGGCGACCTCGCAGCTTGAAACCGGGACGACTCGGGTGATCACCTTGGCATACAGGGTCGAGGCGAACTCGAGGCTCCGAGGGTCGAGCCCGCCGACAACCTTGGGAATCGTCGGGGCCGAGAACTGGGGGTTGCCCGGATCCTCACGCTCGGGGCTGAACGCCAGGAAAAAGTCTTCACCGGCCTGCAAGCCTTTGGCCTCGAGGATCGGTCGGACGACGTCGCGGGCGGTGCCGGGATAGGTTGTACTCTCGAGGACCACTAGCTGACCAGCTCGGAGCTGGGTGGCGATGGTCTTGCTCGATTCGACCACAAAAGTCAGGTCGGGCTCGCGACCGTCCTTCAGGGGAGTCGGCACACAGATCAGGATCGCATCAGGTTCGTCGAGCCTGTTGAAATCGTCTGTTGCCTCGAAACCGCGGCGGGTCATCTCGCGGACTACCTCGTCGGTGATGTGGCCGATGTATCTCTGTCCCCGACGGAGCGATTCGACCTTGGCAGAGTCGACGTCGAAGCCCAGGACCGCGATCCCTCAATCGACAAAGGCTCGGGCCAGCGGCAGCCCGACATATCCGAGGCCGATGATTCCAACGCGACAGGCGTTGTCGAGGATCTTCGAGAGCATCAACTCGCGGAGATCCCTGGTCGGGATGGATGGATCAGGGAAGTCGCTCGGAGAGCTCATCGTGGTGGTCCGTTTCCTGGAGAGCGGGACGGTTCGAGGAAGGTTTGATGCGAGGAAGGGTTCATCCGCGTCGTCGAAGCTCAGCGGGCCGTCGGGGACCAGTCGTCGAGGTTGATCGGCTCACCTGGCCGCCACCAACCGGATGCCGAGGAAGTTCGAGACCGCACGGGACCCGGCGATGGCTCGCCTCGACCCGTGAGGCAGCCGATCCAGGAACCCCTCGGTCCAGGTCATCAGCGGTCCGGGCACCGGGGCATAACGCCCCTTGAGACCGGCGTAGGCCCGGACCCTGGAAAATCCCGACTCGAGCATCAGCTTCGATAGATCGGTGTTGGTATATTCCTTCATGTGGAAGCCGGTGGGCCTCTCGTCGAAGTACATGGAGATGTCGGATGGACCGTAGAGCCGATTCGGGGTAAGGCAGAGATAGAGGCCGCCGGGCTTGAGGACCTCGAAGATGCTTCGGAGCTGCGCCAGGGCGTCGTCCTGGTGCAGGTGTTCCATGACCTGGTGGCTGTAGGCGATGTCCACCGATCCGGCCGGTAGGGGGATACTGATCCCGTCGAAGGTCACAATTTCAACGTTCTCGGGCCTGGAGAGGTTGTTCATGGCCACTGCCGAGACGTCGATAGCATAGACCTTCCGGACGAACCGGGACGCCTCAAAGGATAGGCTGCAATCCCCCGGGCCGACCTCCAGGAACGACGCATCGGGCCTGAGGAAGCGCTGGAGAAACCGCATCTGACTCCGAACGGCTCGGGCGTTGTCCTCCAACGAATGTCGACGAGTGTTTCGAGGGTGATGCGGAACCCTTTGATAAAGCTCATCGTAGAGGGCCGAGTAGAGGTGCTTTCTGTCCTGGCTGGAGGCCTGGCGAAGCCGGCCGGCCAGATCCTTTTCGATCTCGTAATGTTCTCTGAGCTGTTCCAGGGTCCTGGATTCGCCCTGATCGGTCATGTCGGTCCTCTCCTTCAAAAATGCCCCTCGCTCAATCCGATGGTCCGAGCCTCAACGATCGCCAGCCGGAAGCTCAAAGACCTCGAAGGACCGGCCTCGGAGCTTCTGGTTGTCTCCCTCGATCGTGGCGATGAGCTTGGCTCGAGACTCAAGTTCCTTGTAGAACCGGAGCCGCTCCTCGGTCGTCGGCGAGGGCCGGTTCCTCCGGAACATCGAGACGACCGACCCCGATCGGATGAAATATCGGACATCTTGATCCTGGAGATATCGGAGATAATCGCCCGAGCGATCCGAGGCGTGCAATCGGTAGAGATCATAATGGGGATGGTTCCGGTCTCGCTCGATCATCTTCCTGAGGTTCGAGTAGTAATCGACCCTGCCGGAGAATCCGGCGGCCTTCGCCTCGGCGATGCTTCGATCGAGCGAGGCAACCGTCGGCAGGAAGTTCAGGTCCTCCTCGTCGTCCATCGCGAACTTCGTCCCCGGCTTGAATTGCTCCAGGACCCAGGCCATCGTCGCCGACCCGGTGTGGGGCAAGCCCAGAGCCAGGGCCGTCTTGACCTGAAACGGGATCGTCAGGACGAGGATCAAGCCCAGCGCCAGGCCGCTTATGAGCGACCTCCTCGGCTCGGTCGAGGCCAGACGCCCGGCGATGGATCGGATCGTGATGGCCGCCAGGGCGCAGAGGCAGGGCGTGATCGGCAGGAGGTAATGCGTGAACCGAACCCGGCTCATCAGGAAGGCGGCCAGTCCCAGGACGACCGAGGGGATCAGCATCGAACCGGCCAGCCCGAGGCGGCGGTCGACCAACGCGAGTACCCCCCCGGCGAACCCGAGCAGGACGATCGGCAGGCCGACGACCTCCGGCAAGGTCGACCGAAACAGCTCGAGGAATGGTGATGGGGGCTCGGCGATGCCGATATGCTCGACGATGCCTCGCTGATGCTCCAGCTGAAACCGGAGGTCGGCGAAGAAGGTCGGGTAATCCAGGACGGCGAACGGCGTCGTCGCGACGAACGCCAGGATCGACATCCCGGCGGCGGCCAGAAGGGATCGGCGAACCGGGAGCCCCACGACGGCCCGCCAACCCAGCCGGGGGAACTCGCGGTAAAGATCGGCCGAGATTACATAGCTTGCCGAAAGCACGCCGTGGTACTTCATCGAGCCGGCCAGGCCGACCATGATCCCCGCCAGAAGGTAATCGCGGCGCCGGGCCTCCGCCGAGGTCGCGATCCGGAGCGAGATCCCCAGCGAGGCGATCGCGAAGAAGGTCATCGGGACGTCGGCCAGACCGGCCCGGCTGGTCTGCACATGCAGCGGGACCATCAGCAGCAGGAGCCCGGCGAGCAGCCCGGTTGGTCGGTCGACCATCCGGCCGGTCGCCCGGATCAGGAGTATGACCGTGCCCAGGCCGAAGCTCGCCGAGAGCAGCCGGGGAATCAGGTAATAAGCCCGAGGGTTGCTCAGGTATCCCAGGACGAAGTCGGTGGGGCTTCGGAAACATCCCGCCAAGAATCCGCCGGCGAAGAAGAACCCATCGACGAGGAAGGTCAGGTAGTAGAAGGAGGACGCGGGCCAGTCAAAGTTCTTCGGGTTGAGGTTGCCGGTGCCGAACTTCAGGGCGTGAAGCACGACGTACCGCTCATCACCGCCGAACGGCCCCGCGCCCAGGTAGATCAGCCGCGCTCCGAGGCTCAAGACTACCCCGAGAGTGGCGATGATCAGGCCGATCCTGGAGAAGCTCCGGCGAGAGGCGGCCGGCTCGGGCCGAATTTCCGCCAGAGCCGGACCGGCCGTCGATCGTGCTTCGAGTTCCGAGCTCATGCGTGCCTCCTCAAGGTGCGTCTTCGATCGTCGGCTCGGCCGAGACTGAGGCTAGGTCGGCCGGGCTCGTCGAAGCTCCGTCCCAGATCATCCGGTAGTCGCGGGCCTGGTCGACCGGCCCAGTCCAGCCCTGCTCGGCGGCTTGGGCCAGGTTGAACATCTCGCGAGCGGTCACGTAGTGGAACTGGAACTGAGCGTCTTGCTGGGCTCGGCGAGCCAGATCCTGATGGAAGCGGATCATGGGTTCACCAAGGAGCACCTCGCGGTTCGATCCGGGAGCCCCGTGAGTGTGGAGCTTGACGAAGTACCAGTCGGGCCGCCGGGCAATCTGGACACTCGCCTTGATCCAGAGCTCCAGCCGCTCCGGGCTCGGTGGTTGGTTGCCTTGGAGGCAACCGTTTTCAATCCGTGGGACGAGGCCCCATTTTCGCCTCCGCCAGTCGAGCACCAGCGGCCCTTGGATCATCAAGAGGGCGTCGGCTGGGGTTGGCCCGATGCCGGCGTCGACGCCCCAGTCGTGCGACCGGGGACGCTTGGGGTCGTCGACCGCGTAGTAGATACTATTGATCTTACGGGTCTGGGTCGGGCTGGGAGCCGAGGGGAGCGTGAAGTCGGCGTAGCAGCCGGTTTCGCGGAGCACGTCGAGTTCGTTGTTGACGCCGCACCATCGGCCGTCGGGACGGGAGTTGTCCAGGGCCCAGTTCCCGTGGATGAACCCATAGGCCAGCTCGCCCGTTTCCCGATCTCTCGGCAAAAGACCGTGACGTTCTGAGAGACGCTGCTTGGCTTGCTGGATCGCCACCCGGAGCCCCTCGGCGGTATCATCGTGGTGGTGGAGGTGTACCTCGACTTCACCGAAACCGCTCCGGCATAGCTCGGCAAGATGGTCGAGGTGTTCGGCGTTGTACTGCTCGATCGGGTAGAAGAACGAGTGCTGGGGCGGCTTCCCGTCGCTGTCTTGGAACAGGCCGAAGAGTCTCGGATAGTCCTCAACCCACTGACGGACCCGCTCGGTGGCTTTCTCGGGCGACGCGCCGTCGTTGGCCGGCTCGAAGTGATCGGCGATACAGAGCAGGACATGGATCGGTCCGTCGGGCCGCTCCCTCCGACGCTTGCCGAGCTGGATCAGGTAAGGGATCAGGCATCGATCAAAACCTCTCCGGCTGGCCAGTCCGAAGATCACGCCGACGACGAGCCCGAGCCCGGCCAGCAGAAGGAGAACCAGCGTGATCAAGCCCATCGCGATGCTCATCAAACTGACCCTCCTCGAGCGCTTCAGGCGCGTTGACCTTGACGGCCGGTGGGGTTCCAGATTCCCTTCTGGGTGCCCCAGATCCATCGCCAGAACCCCAGGAGCAGCGCCAGATTCATCCCGCTGAACATGGTCGTCAGCCTGAGGAATCGAAACACCTTGGGATGAAGTGGCGTGTAGCCCGCTGCCACCGCGATGAGATAGAAGCCAAGCTGCCCGAGTAGTGCCGCCCTGTAGATCGGCCGATCGCTCAGGATCACGCTGCTGGCCAGTAGGAGAATCAGCAAGAAAGGGCAGAGCAGGCGCAGGAACTTGTGAGAGAAGAAGGCGAAGGCGGTCCAGCCCCAGACCGGGTTGAGCAGCGGCCAGAGGATTTCCATACTCCGGAAGTCGCCCGTTCCGTTCCGGGCCCGACGGCGGAACTCGCCTTCGATGTCGGGAGCGGTCTCCTCCCGAGCGACCGCCGATGCTTCGTAGACGATCCTGCACCCGGTCGCCAGCTTGGCTCGGAGCGGGATGACCAGGTCGTCGACGGTGGTCGTGGCCGGGATCGGAGCGTAGAGAGCCCTGCGGACCAGATAGAGACCGCCGTTGGCTCCCAGCAGCGCCCCGAGTTGATTCTCGCATTTCTTGATGAACGTCTCATACGTCCAATAGAGGCCGTCGACGTTCCGCCCGTTAGCCGGGTCGATCAGGACCAGGCGGCCGCAGACCGCGCCGATGGAGGGGTCGTGGAACCATTGGGCGAGCCTGCGGAGCGCGTCAAAATCGATCATCGTGTTCGCATCGGACATCAGGACGAGTTCGCCACGGAGTCCGGGGATCGTTTGGTTGAGGATGGAGGCTTTACCCCGGCGGACCTCGTAGTCGAGCAGTTCAACCCCCTGGCCGGCGTAGCTTCGGGCGATCGCGTTGGTCGCGTCGGTGCTGCCATCGGACCCGACAACGATCTGGAGCCGATCGGCGGGGTAGTCCATCGCCAGGGCGTTGCGAATCCGCTCTTCGATGACCCTCTCCTCGTTGTACGCCGGTATCAGCAGCGAGACGCTCGGCCATTCGAATTCGTCTTTGTGCGGGGGAGCTGGCATCTGGCCAAAGACCCTTGCGAGGACCCAGATCAAAACCGGGTAGCCCAGATAGGCGTAGACGACCAGGACCGCGCAGGTCCAGAAGCAGACGACGGCGATCGTGAATGGTTC
This sequence comes from Isosphaeraceae bacterium EP7, assembly GCA_038400315.1. Classification (NCBI taxonomy): domain Bacteria; kingdom Pseudomonadati; phylum Planctomycetota; class Planctomycetia; order Isosphaerales; family Isosphaeraceae; genus Kueselia; species Kueselia aquadivae. The sequence continues at coordinate 26,249 of CP151668.1, read as the reverse complement.
CATAAAATAATCTCACGACTGGACGCCGATATTGGAATCGATCACCCGTTTTGATTTTGACGCCCGGTCGAGACTGGTTTCAGGTCGAGGCTGGTTTCAGGAGGCTCCGACGACTTCCCCCGGATTTCTCGACGCCTCGAGGTGCGGATTGACGATCTCGAGGATCTCGCGCCGGCGGGCATCCCAGCTCAGCGAGGCGACTTGGTCCATCCGCCTCTGGATCTCCTCGGGGGTTGACGGGCGGGCCAGGACCTCGTCGAGCTTCTGGAGGAACTCCTCGGACGACCGGGCGATCGCCACGACGTCGGCGAACTTGTCGATCTCGGGGGTGCTAATCGCGACGATCGGCTTGCCCATCGCCAGGTATTCGCGGAGCTTCAACGGGTTGGCGTAAAGGGCGAACTGCGAGGATCGATAGGGGATGATCGCCGCGTCGAAGACCTTGCCGTAGGCGGGTAGCTCCGAGTAAGGCCGCTTGCCGACCATCCGGACGTTGGGGCTCTGGGGAACCTGATCGGCGGGAACGGCAACCCGGCCGATCATCAGGAAGGTCCACGAGGGACGCTGCCGGGCCAGCCAGTCGACCAGCTCCAGATCGATCTGCCCGCCGATCAGGCCGAAGAACCCGATGACCGGCCGGGGCAGCTCCGCTACATCGACCGGGATGGCGATCTGTGGGTCCTGGGCCCTGGCGAAGTGTTCGACGTCGACGCCGTGGGGGCTGACATGGGTATTCGAATTGAGCCGACGCTTCGAATCGAAGAGGGTATCAGAGGTGACGAAGACCAGATCGGCCCGGCGGGTCAGGTCCTCGTCCATGGCCCGGACCACCTCGACGTCGACGTTGGGCAACGACGCATAATCGTCGGTGCAGTAATAGACCGAGAGCCGCTCACCCAGCCGGCCGACTATCGGGGAGAGGTGTGGGATCACGAACCACGAGATCGGCCGATCGATCCGCTCGCGGCGGATCAGGCTCCGGATCGTCGCCAGGATCAGGGCGCGGTTGAGCCTGCGGATCGGCCCGAAGCGGTGGAACGGGATCTGCAGGAGGGTCCGGACCTTCAGCCGAGGACCGACCGAAACCGCCCCCTGGAGGAACTTGGCGAGCTTCGAGCCGATCTTCTTCAGGTCGCGCACGGTTCCCTTGGGGATGTGCAGCCCGGGGCACTCGATGTAGTAGACCTCGAATCCCTCCTCGGCCAGTTGCCGGGCGATGTGGTGGCTGGAGGTCCGGTTCTCGGCGAACCAGTCGTTGCCGAAGTAGAGGATCGCGGGTGGCCTGGGTTCGATGCCCAAGGGTGGATCTCCGTCGATTGGGGACAGCGGCGCGGTCAGCTGGCAGCCGCTTTGGTCGAGACGAGCGCACGAAGGAGGTCGGCCAGGATCGCCGAGGAGTCGTCCCAGCTCAGGGGTCGGTGTCTCGACGCGTCGGGCGGGTCGATTAAGGACCGATGGATCTGGTCGGCCAGTGCGACCGGGTCGCCGGCTCTGACCAGCCGGCCGGCGTCTCCCTCGGCGATCTCGGCGATACCGCCGACATTGCTGGCCACGAACGGGGTCCCGCAGGCCAGCGATTCCCGGAGGACGTTGGGCAAGCCCTCTGACCGGCTCGGCAAGAGCGTCAGGTCGGCCGCCCGATACCAGTCGGGGAGCTGGCCATTGGGTTGGGCCCCGACGAAGTGGATTGACCTGGAGAGCCCGAGCGCCCGGCTCCGGGCCTCCAGGGCGGCCCGGGGGGCGCCGTCGCCGACCAGATAGACCTGGAAGTCGACCCGGCGGCGGAGCAACTCGGCCGCCGCCTCGATCAGCACGTCGAGCCCCTTGACCGGGTCGACCCGTCCAACCCAGAGCAGAACCTTGCCGGACCTGGCCAGGCCCAGCCGGTCTCGTGCCTCAAGCCGATCTCCGGGGGAGAACCGCTCGAGGTCGACGCCTTGAGGCTGGACGTGGACTCTCGCCGGATCAACCCCCAGGCCGATGACCTTCGCCCCCAGGTCTCGGCTGACCGCCAGAACCGCGTCGGCCTTCTGAAGCGCCTCGACCGTCCTTCGCTTCCGGCTTGGGACCCTGTCCAGGCCGAGGCCGGCATTGAGTACGTCGCATCCGTGGACCTGGACCGCCACCGGCAGACCTGCCCGATGCCCCAGATCGACCGCCGCCCAGCCGTCGGGATAGGCCCAGCTTCCCAGGACGACCTCGGGGCGGAACTCCATGAGGGCCCGCTCGAAGCTCTGACGGATCGAGGCCCGGAAGTATCGGCCGTACCACCCTCGGAGGATCAAGGGGGTGTGGACGTAACGGGGATAGTCGACGACGAGCCCGCCGCGAATGATCCGCCGACCGCTCGGCAAGGCCGGAGCGCCCCGGAGCCTGGCCGGCAGCTCAACGGTCCAGGCCACCGGCGCGATGACCGTCGTGGGATGCCGGTCAGCCAGGGTCCGCAACTGCGAGGCGTTGAACGGAGCCAGCCCCGGTCGATACGGGTTAGGGAAGAGGCTGGTCACCACCAGGATGCGCATCGACGATCCCTCAGCGGGCTTCAAGCCACGTCTCGAACATCAACACGCGCCAGAGTTCGTGCTGCCAGTTCCGTTTCCCGGAGAGGTGCTCCTGCCATTTCCGGAGGATCGGCTCGGGCTCGAGGAACCCCTCGGCTCGAAGCCGGTCGGCGTCTAGCAAGGCCTCGGCCCAGCCCTTCAAGGGGCCACGCAGCCAGGCGTCGATCGGCACGACGAAGCCCATCTTGGGCCGGTCGACCAGTTCGGCCGGAACGTGTCGATAGAGCACCTGCCGGAGGATCCACTTGCCCCGTCCGTCGCGAATCCGCAACGCTTTGGGCAGCCGCCTGGCGAACTCGACGACCCGGTGGTCCAGGATCGGCGCTCTCGACTCGAGGCTAGCCGCCATGCTCGAGCGGTCGACCTTGGTCAGGATATCGTCGGGCAGGTAATCGACCAGGTCGTTGTACATCAATTGACCCACGACATCCGCCCGGTCGGGTCGGGTATGGCCGTTAAGCCGGGGAGCCCGGTTCGGCTCCAGGTCACGGAGCGGCGGATTCCCGTCCCAACGGCCCAGGAGGTTCCGACAGACATCCTCGGGGCTGTTCGACCGGGCCACCAGCCGGGCGAGCTTGTGAATACGGTCTCCCGAGGCGAAGCGGCCGACCTCGCCGGGCAAGAGCCGACCGACCCGGCCGAAGATCCGATCCCAGGCGTCGGTGGAGAGACTGCCAAGCGCCCCGGCCGTCGCCTGCCGTAGAGTTCGGGGCATCCAGCCGATCCGGCTCCAGATCGCTGGCGACCACCGATACCAGGGGTAACCGGCGAACAGCTCGTCGCCGCCGTCGCCCGAGAGGCTGACCGTCACGTCGCGGCGGGCTAACCTCGAAACCAAAAGTGTGGGGATCTGCGAGGAGTCGGCGAACGGCTCGTCGTAGATCGTTGGCATCTCGGGCACGACGGCCATCGCCTCCTCGGGCGTGACATAAAGCTCGGTATGCTCGGTCCCTAGGTGGTCGGCCACGAGCCGGGCGTGGCGAGCCTCGTTGAACGCCTCCTCGTAGAACCCGATCGTGAACGTCTTGACCGGCCGATCGCTCTGCGCCTGCATCAGGGCGACGATCAGCGACGAGTCGATCCCGCCGGAGAGAAAGGCCCCGAGCGGGACGTCGGCAACCATCTCCTGGCCGACCGCGTCGCGGAGCAGGGTCTCGAGCTGGTCGACGGCCTGGCGATCGTCGGAGGGTTGCGGCAGTCCGGCCCGACCGGCCTCGACGGTCCACGCCGCCGACCAGTACGCCACCGGCGAGGGCTCCGCATCGATCCGCTCGGGCGCGACCGTCAGGATCGTGCCTGGAATAAGCTTGAAAATTCCTTGATAAATTGAGTAAGGGGCCGGGATGTAACCGAACCGCAGATAGGGGGCCAGCGATAGGCGGTCGACCTCGGCATTGAAGCCGGGATAAGCCCGAAGCGCCTTGAGCTCCGACCCGAAGAGAAACGCGCCTCCGGCCCACCCGTAGTAAAGCGGCTTTTCGCCGATCCGGTCACGGACCAGGTGGAGCCGACGCTCTCGGCGATCCCAGAGGGCAAAGGCGAACATCCCGACGAATCGTCTAACGGCGGCTTCAAGCCCCCAGACCTCGATGGCCCGGAGCAGGACCTCGGTGTCGGAGCCTCCGCGAAAGCTGCCGCCCCGCTCCTCAAGCTCTCGGCGGAGCGCCCGATGGTTGTAGATCTCGCCGTTGAAGGCCACCACGAACCGCCCGCCGTCCGACTCCATCGGCTGGTGACCCATCGGCGATAGGTCCACGATCGAGAGGCGGCGGAAGCCGACACCGTAGCCCGCCTCGGGGTCGGACCAGGTTCCCTCGTCGTCGGGCCCTCGATGCCGCAGCGCTCCGGCCATCCGCCGAGCGTCGTCGGCCATCGACTGACCGTCGGCGATCCGAGTGGGATCGAGGAAACCCGCAAAGCCACACATAAGGATCATCCTCTAGCGAAGGGGGAGCGGCCGGGACGATCCAGCCTCGAGGCTCAACGCCTCGAGCCGAGCAGTTCGAGATAGTCTCGATGATACTCGTCGGCCATGCGCCGGATATCATACCGGGCCTCAACCTCGAGCCGGCCCGCTTCGCTGAGCCGTCTCGACCGCTCCAGGTTGGAGAGTAAGCCGAGCAGGGCATCGGTCAGCTCTGCCTCGTCACCCGGCTCGACCAGCAGGCCAGTCCGCCCGTGATCGATCAACTCGGGAAGGCCGCCGACCCGGCTGGCCACTACCGGCAGGCCCACCACCAGCGCCTCCAGGACAGCCTGGGGAGTCCCCTCCGATCGGCTGGTCAGCGCGAAGACGTTCATTGCCTTGAGGTAAGGCGCCGAGTGCGAGCGGAACCCGGCGAAGTGGACACAACCGCCCAGGCCAAGCTCCTCGGCCAGTTCGCCCAGCGGTTGCCGCATCGGGCCGTCGCCGACCAGGAGCAGATGAGCGTCGATCAGCCGTTCGCGGACCCGGGCGAACGCCCGGATCAGGACATCTTGCCGCTTGATTTCGTTGAGCCGGCCGACCGTGCCGATGACCGGGACCCCGGCGGGGATGCCCAGCTCTCGACGGGTCGCCTCGGGGTCGCTGGGTTCGAGGAATCGGGCTGTGTCGATCCCGTTGAAAATCAGCCGGATCTTTTCGCGAGGGACGATTCGGTGCGACGTGACCCAGCTTGCCATGTCCTCGGTCAGGCAGTAAAAGGGCCGGGCGAACCGACCGGCCAGCCGACCGAGCAGTCGATGGCGGAACCGAGGGTAGTCGGCCCGACCATGCTCGGTGTGGACCACCAGGGGCACGCCGGCCCGACGAGCGGCCGGTCCGGTGTAGAAGAGGGTGCCGACATCGTGAGTGTGGACGACCTCCGGGGCCAGACTCTTGAGGACTGAAGCCAGCCGGAGGATCAGCCTGGGTCGAACACCGGGGGACTTATCCAGGCAGATGATCCGGGCCCCGAGGGCTTCCGCCTGAGGCGCCAGGGTGCCCGGACGCTCCAGGCAAATCACCGTCACTTCCTGGCCGAAGTCCGGGGCCAGGCGGATCTGGTTGATCACATTGCGCTCCAGGCCGCCGACGTCGAGCGAGGGCAGGGCATGGACCACTTTCAACGAGGCGGTCTTCGATTCAACCGAAGTCTCATCGCGCAGAGTCAGGCTCATCGGACTGATCCCAGGGGGCTCGTCGACGCGCCAAGGCGGTTTGGCTCGGAGCCGACCGTCGGGCTGTCCGCCGAGGGATCGTAAGGTTCCGGCTCGGGGCCCTTGAGCCGGAGCCATCGAAGCAGGATCACCGCGGCGCGTCGGGTCCGCTCCGAAGAGGTCAGCTCGCCCTGCTTGAACGGTAGCGGATAGCAGGCCAGTGACCGGAGAGCCAGGCCCAAAGCGGGGAAATAGCGGCGCTGACGCGCGTAAAGATAGCTGCACGCGTGATAGACATAAGCGTAAGCCTTGCGGCGGACCAACCACCGTCCCTGCCAGGCCCGCCTATCGTCGAGCTTGCCGAGGATTCGAAGCATCCCGGCCAGACAGGTCTCGGCCTGCTGGCTGACGCTCCCCGGCACGATCCGATAGCCGGTCAGGGGTTGATCCAGGTGAGCGACCCTGGCGATCTCGGCCACCCTGATCCAGAGGTCGCGGTCTTCCGGACCTTGCATCTTCGTGTCGAACTCACCAGCTCGATCCAGAACCCAACGCCGGACGATGACCGACGAGGTTGTCAGATGATTTTTGACCGCCAGTTGCCACCAGGTGATCAGGACCAAGGGTCCGAGGTGTTCGGCGTTCACTTCCGGCTCGGCCGAGGTCGGCCAGTCGAACGAGTCAGTTCCCAGCAAACCGAGTTCGGGATGATCCTGGAGGATTCGCAACTGGATCTCGAGCTTGCGGGGATGCCAGACATCGTCGGCGTCGAGAAACGCGATCAGCTCCCCGGAGGCCTCGCGGATCGCCCGGTTCCTGGCCGAAGAGACCCCGCCGTTCTGCTGGCGGACGTAACGGATCCGACTTCGATAAGGCTCAATCAGGGCCTCGGTCGAATCGGTCGAGCCGTCGTCGACGACGATGATCTCCGAGGGGACTACCGACTGCGATAGCGCACTCTCGATCGCCTCGATCAGGAGTGTTCCCCGGTTGTAGGAGGGGATGACGACGCTCACCGATGGGAATCTCATCGATCTCCTCCAGGTGGTCGACGACCGCCAGGGCAGCATCGGACGGCCCGACTCAAAGCTTCATTAGCAAGAAGAGGGAAAAAAGTAACGCCATGCTCACTGATCCGACTTCCAGGAGCAGAAGGAAGTTGACCTCGGGAGTTTTCGCGCCGAAGTTGCGTGCGGCCACCCGCAAGTAGGCGGCCGCCAGGCCCGTGAGCAGGTAGGTTGGCACGTCATAGCATCGAGTGATCGAAAGTTGTCCCACGGCCTCGCCTGCCAGGATCGCCGAGAGGAAGCAACCCAGCCTCCGGAAATCCGAGTCCCGGATCGGCGATCCGATCGTGCCTAGCTTCAAGGGCCAGCGGATTCCCAGGTAGAACATTCCCGCAAAGAACGAACCGCCGATCACCCCCAGCTCCGCAAAGCTTTGGAAGAACGAGTTATGTGCGACATAGTGGATCTCCTCGGCGAACTGGTCCATACCGATCCCGAAGATCGGCGACTGGCGGAAGAGGGTCCAGCCCTCGGCCCAGATCTCGAGCCGCTGGTGACCAGTTCCTTCGCTGATCGTGAGGTTCGATTGTCGGCCCTTGAAGACCAACATGACCGGCAGACAAAGGACCGTCAGCACCGTCGCGGTCTTCGCGCCGAATCGGGCGTAGAGCAGGCAGAGGACCGCCGTGATCAGGCCCATGAACCCGCCCCGCGAGTGGGTCAGCGACAGGGCGTAAGCCTCGATCGCCAGCGGAGCCAGCCAGATCAGCCGGAGTGGACCCGACCGGCGGTCCCCCAGCCAGTAGAGCGAGACCAGGATCCCCGTCACCAGGATCCTCGAGAGCGAGTTGGGGTTGTTGTAGATTCCCGTGCTGCACAGTCGGAGAATCTCGCCCATCACGTTGCCGTCATGATCGTACTGGGCCTCGGCATAGGACGCCAAGGCTGGCACGTTGATAATCTCGTGGTACTGAAGTAAGGCCAGGGCCGTTAGCACCAGGATCATCCAGCCCACCCAGAAGAGCAGGCTTCGGAGCCGCTTCATTGAGTCGACCAGGCCGACCAGCAGCAGGAAGTACAGCACCACCTTGACGAACAGTGAGGTCGAGTTGAGCGAGGCCGTGAGGTTCAGATGAGAGAAATGCGACAAGAAAACCGAGCCTAGCAGACCGACGACGCAGAGCGAGATCGGGCTCGACACCAGCGAATCACTCTGGAGCTGGTGAAGCACGAGGGGGAACGCGCAGGTCAGGCAAGAAAGGATGAAGATGTTATAGATAGGCAGCCCGAGGAGTTCCGGGACGATCTCTGCGGGCCTGATAAAGAGCGTGGCGTTGACCATAAGAAACAGGAAGAAACCCAGCATCGGACTCCTCGATGCTCGAAAGCCAGATCAACCTCCCTCGGAGGCCGAAGTACTCATCAAGACCCTTCAATATCGACGATGGATCGATAATAATCAAGATGTTGACCAACGATAATGGTCTTGTCGAACATCATAAGGCAGTAGTCACGCGCGAGGCGGCCGAGGTTCTTGCGGCGAGGATCGTCGCCGAGGAGTTCCCTTAACGCCGCTGCCAACGCACCTCGGCGAGCCATATCGATCGGCTCCCCGCCAGGACCGATCATCCACTGAAGGACCGGGTGACGATTGACCAGACATGGCAGTCCGCTGGCCACCGCTTCGAGCAGGGCAAGTGGCATCATCTCCCGGAGGCTGCAGAGGACGAAGACATCGGCTAGGCGGTAGAGGTCGGCGATCCGATCGCGGGGGAACCGGACCAGGAATCGGACCCGATCGCCGAGCGTCTCTTGGCCCCTGCGGACCAGATCGTCGGTGTCGGTCTCCCAGCCGCCAGCGACGACGAGCCAGACCGACCGATTGCCGCTCGCCTTCAAGAGGTCGGCGAACTCTTCAAGCAGATAATCAATCCGCTTATGATCGCGCTTGATCGCCGCGACCGAGAGGACAACCAGGCCATCATTGGGGATGTTCAGCTCAGCCCGAAGCGCCTCGCTGGGACCGGAACGGAACCGCTCGGTGTCGACGAAATTGGGGATCGAACTCCATGACGACTTGAAGACGCCGTCCTGAGCAGCCTGCTCGAGGTGCCAGGGGGCGAGGTGCTGGAGGTAGTGGATTCTGGCCAAAAACGAGCTCGGTTCATTGGTTCCGTGCGAAAGGACCGCGCGAGTCCGGACCAAGCCAAGCGCTCGGGCCTTTTGTACCAGCAGGGCCACGACCGGATCGGAAACATGGAGGATGTCGAAATGATCCTTGCGGAGTTGGTGGAGCAAATTAATCGAAAAGCTGACTTGCTCGATCTCGTAGGGGGAACCGAGCCAGAACCGCCAGAAAAATCGGCGGGTCAATCGGTGGATCCTCGAGGTCCGCCAATCACCGCGCTGGAGACAGAAGTTGACCCGCTCGAAGGGCCGAGAAGGGCTTCCACCCCCCTTGAACAGCACGACCGGCACTCCACGCTCGTCGAGGGCTCCGGCCAGGTCGGAGGCCCACGACTCAATGCCTCGGGTAACGTGCCCCAGACCGCTGGAGGCAATGGCGATTTTCAACGCTCCACCCCCTCGGATTTCCCGAGCGATTCCGAAGAATCCGGTTCTGATCGGCCCGTCAGCCGCCGGACCAGAGGATCGACCGCTTTCCAAACGGTCAGACCCAGGGCTCGCTTGATCCGGAGCCGATGCCAGGACGACCAGTCCTTGAGCGTCGGGTCGATCGACAGCGCGAAGTCGAGCAGAGTCTGGCAGTTCGCCGAATCGCCCTGGGCGAACACGTCGCTGGCTTGCCAGAAGACCGCCTCGGCGGTCCGACGCCTCGACAGCCTCCGGAGCCGATCGTGCTGCTCGAGCCGATCGCCGTACTCACGGAAGAGCGTGTCCCAGGCCTCAATCCGCTGCTGAATGTCCTTGACACCTATGTAGTCACGAAACATGTTGTTCGTATGAAAGCGATAGTAGGCCTGCTCGACCTCGACCTTGCCGACCTCAGCGTGAGCGGCGAACCGAAGCCACATCTCGAAGTCGCCGGTATGCGGTAATTCTTTTCGATAGCCGCCGAGTTGCTTTTGCAGCGTGGTGCGCACCACGGCCGTCGGAGTCGGCACGATGTTCTCACCGTACGAGGTGCCTTGACAGCAGAGTTCGATGAACTCGTTTCCTTTTATGGTTTTTGATTCATAGTAATTATCTATAATTCTTGTTTCTCGTTGAGGATCTTCGGTTTTGATGACCCGACCATAGGTGAATCCGACCTCGGGGTTGCGGTCCATCAGACCGGCGGCTCGGGCCAGAGCGCCGGGGGTTAACTGATCGTCGGCCGAGAGAAGCAAGGTATAATCTCCTTCGGCCCAATCGATCCCCTCGTTATAGGTGGCGATATGGCCGAGGTTGACCGAGTGCCGTCGATACTCGACCCGCTGATCCGCTTCGGCTAACGCTTGCCCGACATCGGACGAATCGTCTGAGGAACAGTCGTCGAGAATCACAACACGAACCTGCACACCTTCCTGCTCGAGAATACTCTCGACACACCCGCGCAAATAACGACCATAATTATAGCAAGGCACGAACACATCTACTTGACTCATCATTCGCGTTCCTGGCTGGCGGGACTTACCTTGCGACTGATCGCGGCGGCTGGTAGAGGATCGCGATCCGATCCGGCCCGGCCCGGTCAACTCAGCCGTCTCGCCCGACTAACGGCTGGTTAGCCCGCCGATCTGGTGGGCGTCCCGGCTGTCGAGCCCTCCAGCTCCCATTCGGTCTGGGCTCGGACCATACCTCGAGTTCGAGGCCAGGGGTAATGGTCATTGCCGTACTCCGCGACCCGGAGCACGGTGAAATCGTAAGTCCGGCGCACCAGGTCGACGGTTGTCCCGTCGAGGTGATGCACACCCAGGTCGATCGTGTAATCCCTGGGCAAGAGCATGATATCGATTTCGGCCGAGACCTCGTGCAGCCCTTCGGACAAGCTGATTGGCCCCTGCTCGCCGTCGAGGGTTGTCGAGTAGGTCACCTGGGTGCCGTCGAGCGTACTGATGCTGACCTCGAAAATGGCCTGCTCGATTCGCCGCAAGACCTCACAGACGAAGGTGACCCGGAATTTCTGCCCAAAGTAGACTTGCGCGACGGCGTCGCCGCTGGCCGTGGTGAGCTTGACCGAGCGGAACCGAGCTTGGTCCTTCACGTCGTTCTGTCGCACGGCGTTCTCGGGGATCACGCCGGTTCGGGCCGATTCGGCCGAGGCGGCGAGGTGGTGGTTGACCACCTCATCGACGTTGCCGTCGAGCGCCACCCGACCCCCCTCGATCAGCAAGGCCCGGGTGCAGAGCGACTTGATGGCCGACATCGTGTGGCTGACGAAGAGGACCGTCCGGCCGCTCCGGCTGACCTGGTCCATCTTGTTGAGACACTTCTTCTGGAATGCGGCATCGCCGACGGCGAGCACCTCGTCGACGACCAGGATCTCCGGTTCCAGATGCGAGGCGACCGCGAAGGCCAGGCGGACGTACATCCCGCTCGAGTAGCGCTTCACCGGCGTGTCGAGGAACTTCTCGATCTCCGAGAAGGCCACGATCGCATCGAAATTCCGGAGGATGTCCTTGCGCGACATCCCCAGGATCGCCCCGTTGAGAAAGATGTTCTCACGACCGGTCAGCTCGGGGTGGAAGCCGGTCCCGACCTCCAGCAGACTCCCGACCCGCCCGTTCATCTCGACCCGCCCCTTGGTCGGCTCGGTGATCCGGCTGAGGACCTTCAGGAGTGTCGACTTACCCGCTCCGTTTCGGCCGACAATGCCGACCACCTCGCCCGGCTGGACCTCGAAGGAAACATCGTTCAGAGCCCAGAACTTCTCGACGTTCCGCGAGTTCCAGCCCAACCCGTCGCCCGCCGGGCACCTGGTCGTCAACCTCCGGCGCAGCCCGGTCCAGGTGGCCGAGACGCTCTCGCTGATGGATTCGCGGACCGTCCGGTAGCGATCGTGCCCGCTGAGCTGGGTGCCGATCGTGTAAGCCTTGGAGAGACCCTGAACGGTGAGGATGGGATCCATGATGCCCCTAGTTCGCCGGGTTGAAGTGGTCCGGATCGACCTCAAACGATGAGTGATCCTCGATTCGCTCCCGATCAGAGCAGACCCTTTGAGCTGAGCAGCCGTTCCAGCCGATCAATTCGCGCCAGGAGATCGGAGGTTCGCAGGCCGAGGGTTTCTCGAACGGAGCGGAGTACGTTCGAGGCCGGTTCGGCAGCGTCTTCCTCGCGCTGGACTTCGAGCAATCGGATCAGTCCCTCGCCGGCCAGAACGTCAACTGAGCCGGACCTTTGAGAGATCGAGGCGACCCTGCCCGGCACTCGGCCGTCGAATCGCGGTGGATCGGCCACCAATTCGGCCCGACGGATCCAGAGCCTACACCCCTCATGATAGGTGAAGGCCCCGGGGAATGGCGAGGTTAGGGCACGAATCAGCCGATGAATCTCCGAGGCCGGCCGGGTCCAGTCGATCTCGCCGTCGTCGGGGATCCGTGTGCAGCCATAAGTGGCTTTTTGATGATCCTGCGGAATGCCATTGTGGCCGTCAAGGTGGCGGAGGACGGTCATCGCCAGTGCCTTGCGCTGGATCGCGTTGAGCCGCTCGTAAAGGCTCGTAACGTCGTCCGACTCACCAATCTCGATTGACTCCTGAAACAGGATGTTCCCTTCATCGAGACCGGGGCTGATCGTGTGGATGGTGATCGCGGCGAATTGCTCGCCGTTGATGAGGGCCCAGTTGACGTTGGCTCGCCCTCGATATTTCGGCAGGGGAGCGTAGTGGACGTTGATGAACCGGCATTTCGCCAGGGTTGACGGGGTCAGGATTCGCTTGTGTGAGGAGACGACGACGCAGTCGGGTTTGAGTTCCTCGATGGAACGGACGATCGCCCCGGCCGAGGCATCCGAGAGGACGGTGATTTCCAGCGATTGGGCCAGGCGGATCGTCGGATCATCCTTGGCAGTCTCGGGATGATGCTCGCGAACCAGGCCGACCACCTCGAACCGCTCAACGAGCGACTCCAGGGCGCTCAGCGCGGTTAGACCGGAGCCGAGTTGAAGGACTCTTGTTCTCCGAAAGTTGCTCTCAAATGGCATCGAGCGACTCCAGGGCGCTCAGCGCGGTTAGACCGGAGCCGAGTTGAAGGACTCTTGTTCTCCGAAAGTTGCTCTCAAATGGCATCGACGAATTCCCAATCGGGATCTCGGACCTGCTGCCGTGATTTCATCAAGACTTCCGCCACCTTCAGACCTCCGGTCTGGAGTCGGACGATCGGCTCGGGGCCAACTCCTGACGGGAGGATGCCCATATGCCCCCGGGCCGGAGCGGTCCGGGGCCAAAACGCGATCCCGACGGCATCCAGCGCGTCACGGTCGAGGTCGCCCCAGAACTGGCCGACGACCACTCCGGGATGGCTCTTGGCGAGCAACTCGGCCTCGAGCGGTCCGAGGATCGGGCCGACCCGAGGCTGCATCGCCACGACGACAGCATCGACCGGGTCGGAGCCGAGCCCCTCGACCAGGTCCACCGCGGTCTTGACCGAGGCCCCGGCCGCGACTAGGCCGCGGCGGATGTACGGCTCGAACGGATTGTCCGAGAGCAAGAGGATCCGGCTCCCGAAGACCGCCACCTCGGCATCGAGCAGAAGCTTGACGGCCATGATCCCCAGGTACGAGAAGACGTCCACTGCCGGGTGCCGCTCATTGGTGCCGGCCACCAGAATCCCACGCTCGCGGCAGGCCTGGAGGTCGATGTCGGCGTCTCGGAATTCCCAGGACTCGTACATCAAGGGAACCACGGAGGTCGGCTTCATTCGCTCGACCATCGCCCGGTCGATTGGCCGGACGTGACCCGAGTTGGTCACGACGTCGGCCAGAGCGATCACCTCGGGCGTCTTCTCGGTCATCACCTCGATGACTCCGGAGACGCTGGCGGCTCGGGCCAGGCTCTCGGTCTGCTCGACCACCTCCTCGACCGTCCCGTAACTTGAGGCGCGGGCCAAGGCGAAGACCCGTCCGGCTCCGGCCAGTGCCGCCAGAATCGGGGTCACAACGTAGGCACCGGTCGCCGCCTCGGTCAACACGATGGCCCCGGAGAGGTCGAGTCGGCAGCGGTCGACAGCCTCCCGGCAGAGCCTCGAGAGCCGGACAGGGTTGATCCGAGGGGTTGACATGTTCCGAAGACCTTTGAGCCGATCACCAGGGCCAGCGGGCTCAAACGCCCGGCAGGCCTTGAAGACCTGGGCGACCCGACGCCCGGCCCGCACTTCGTGCCGGTCGGTTGCGTCGGACCTCGAATTGTCGATTGGTTCTAAGTGCCGTGATCGATCCCGACAAGCCACGGTGCCGGAACGCCACAGACCCGGTTGGCCCGTGCTTATTTCTCCTTGATCGTCGAGGTGAATTCGCCACCGGCCGGTCTGCTCGAAGGAATCCCACTTTCGTGGTCAGAGGCGACGTCCACCCGCCTCGTAGGCGAGTTCGAGCAGCGAATCGATGACCCAGGCTTGGTCCTCCTCGCTCATCGAGTCGTAAAGGGGAAGCAGGATCACATGATCTCGAGCCGCTTCAGAGTGGGGCAGGGGCCCGCTTGGGACCTCGGCGTAAGCGGTCTCCTGGTGGGCGTTCATGATCCCCCGGCGGGTGCTGATACCTCGATCGAGCAGGGCCTGCATCAGTTCGTCGCGCTTCAGGGGGAACTCACCGGTGACCCGCACAGCGTACGACTGGAAGTTGGCCCGGGTGCCGCTTGGGATCAAGGGGGGTTCTAGGCCGGGGATCTCGCAAATCGCCCGTGAGTAATTCTCGGCCAGTTCGACGCGGCGAGCTAGCATCGCCTGCAGCCGACGGAGCTGGACCCGGCCGACCGCCGCCTGGATGTCGGTCATCCGGTAGTTATAGCCGAGAATCGGATAGTTCTCGAAGACGATCGAGCGAGCCGAGTGGCGGACGGTGTCGGAGATGCTCATCCCGTGTTGGCGGAGGAGCCGGAACTTGCGGTCGAGCTCGGGGGCGCGGGTGGTAATCATCCCGCCGTCGCCGGTGGTCAGGACTTTTCTCGGATGGAACGAGAAGCAGGCCACAGTCCCGTGGGGCCGGCCGATCCGCTCCCAGCGCTGCCCGTCCAGGCGGAGTTCGCTGCCGATGGCACAGGCCGAGTCCTCCACCACCGGCAGGCCGTGCCTTGAGGCGATCTCGAGGATGGCAGTCAGGTCGCAGGGCAGACCGATCTGGTGGACCGGCAGGATCGCGCGGGTCCTTGGCGTGATCGCCGCCTCGATCAAGCGGGGATCGATATTGTACGTCGCCGGGTCGATGTCGACGAAGACAGGATGAGCTCCGCAGTGACGGACCGCGTTGGCCGTGGCGATGTAGGAGTGGCTGACGGTGACGACCTCGTCCCCCGGCCCGACCCCCAGGACGTGCAGGGCCAGGTGCAGCGCCGTGGTGCAGTTCGAGACGGCGCAGGCGTGGGGGGCGTCGACGAAGGCGGCGAACTCCTGCTCGAAAGCCGCGACTTCGGGCCCCTGGGTGATCCACCCCGAGAGGATCGCCCGCCGGGCGGCCTCGGCCTCGGCCTCGCCCAAGCTGGGACGGGCAATCGGGATCTTCCTCAGCAGCGTGCTCATCGGGCCGCTCCCACCTGGTTCCGGGTTACTTTGCGACGCCAGGCGACCAATCGGCGGAGCCCTTCCTCCAGCGGGATCTCGGCCGAGAACCCCAGCTCGAGCCGGGCCCGGGTCGTCTCGGCCAGACGCCTGGGGACCGGGTTGACCTTGCGGGCCGGATGGAACTCGGGCTCGAGGAGGTGGGCCCCGGTCACTTCCTGCATCGCCCGCCAGAGCCCCAGCAGAGACGTTTCGGTCCCGCTGGCGACGTTGTACACGTCGTCGACCCGGTCCGACTTCATCGCCAGGATGTTGGCCCGCGCGATGTCCTCGGCCGAGATGAAGTCCATCAAGGCCGAGCCGTCACCGTGGATTTGGGGCGGACGCTCGGCGTCGATACAGTCGAGCCAGCGGATGAAGACCTCGGTGTAGGCTCCGGTCACGTCCATCCGAGGTCCGTAGGCGTTGAAGTAGCGGAGCCCGACGCTGGGCAGCCCATACATTTCGCGGAAGCTCCGAGCGATCCCCTCGTCCATCTGCTTGGCCGCGCCGTAGAGGGTCCGATTGTTGTACGGGTGGTGCCGCTCGTCGGTCGGGAAGGTCTCGGCCGCTCCGTAGACCGAGGCCGAGGAGGCGTAGACGACCTTCTTGACCCCCGAGGCCACCGCCGCCTCGAAGACGTTGAAGGTTCCCATGACCAGCACTTCCATGCATTCGCGGGGCTGCTCGGCGCAGAGCGTGATCCGGATCGCCGCTTGGTGCGAGACTAGGTCGCACCCCTGGACCGCTCTGGCAACGGTCTCCCGATCGCGGACGTCTCCCTGGATCAACTGGATCGGTCGACGGGACCGGGCCACCGCCAGGTTGTCCAGCGAGCCCCGGACCAGGTTGTCCAGCACCCGGATCTCACCGACTCCCTCATCGATCAGGCGGTCGACGATGTGCGAACCGATCAGCCCGGCTCCCCCGGTGACGAGGACCGTGGATCCTTCAAGTGACTGGATCATGCGTAGTTCACCTCGTGGAGGATTTGGCTGAGGGCCTCGATCACCCGATCCTGCTGGCTTTCGGTCATCTCGGGGAAAATGGGCAGAGAGAAGCATTCGCGGCCGACGCGCTCGGCGACGGGGAAGTCGCCCGCCCGGTGGCCGAGATGCTCGTAGGCCTCCTGGAGGTGGACCGGGATCGGGTAGTGCAGGCCGGTCTGCACCCCGCGCTGTTCCAGCTCCTGGCGGATCCGGTCGCGCTCCGGATGCAGGGCGACGTAGAGGTGCCAGACGTGTCGGCGGTCGAGAGCTTCGCTCGGCAGGTCGATCGGCAGGTCGGCCAGGGCCTCGCCATACCGGGCGGCTAGTCGCCGACGGGCCTCGTTCCAGCCTTGCAGGTATTTCAGCTTGATCCCGAGGACGGCCCCCTGGATCGCCTCCATCCGGTAGTTGAATCCGAGCTCGACGTGGTGGTAGCGGCGGCTCTGGGCGTGGTCGCGGAGTTGCCGGAGTCGGGTGGCCACGTCGGGGTCGTCGGTGACGATCGCCCCGGCCTCGCCGAAGGCTCCGAGGTTCTTGCCGGGGTAGAAGCTGAAGCAGCCGCAGAAGCCGAGCGTCCCGGCCAACCGGCCCTGGTAGCCCGCGCCGTGCGCCTGGGCGGCATCCTCGATGACCGGGATACCGCGCCTCCGGCCAATCTCCAGGAGCGGCTCGAGATCGGCCGGCTGACCGTAGAGGTGAACCGGCAGGATCGCCCGGGTCCGGCTGGTGATCCGCCGTTCGACCTGCTCGGGATCCATTGTGAAGGTGGCCGGATCGATGTCGACGAAGACCGGGGTCGCCCCGACGTAGCTGACCGCCCAGGAGGTGGCGATGAATGTCATTGGCACAGTGACGACCTCGTCGCCAGGGAGGACCCCTGCGCAGATCAGGGCCAGGTGCAGCGCCGAGGTCCCGCTGTTGACCCCGACGCAATGATCGGCGCCGACGAACCGGGCGAAGTCCTGCTCGAACTGGGCCACCTTCGGCCCGAGGACGTACGTCGTGCCGTCAGCAACTTCCTGGAGCGCTTCCAGGATCTCGTGCCGGAGCCCGGTGTACTGAGTCTGCAGGTCGAGGAAGGGCACCGGCCCAGATTCAGCTTGGGCCTGCAGCATGGCTTGTGACTCGTTGCCGCCGATCATGCTCGATCTCCTGGCGATTCTTGCATCCGGAGCAGCCGCGCCGGAACCCCCACCACCACGGCCCCGGGAGCGACGTCCCGGGTCACGACCGCCCCAGCCCCGACCAGGGCCCCTGGACCGATCGTCACCCCACCCATCACCAGTGCCCCACTGCCGATCGAGGCTCCTCGGCCAACTCGAATCGGGATCACCCGCCAGTCGGCGTCGGTCATCGGTCGGCCATCGACGGTCGCTCTCGGTTCGATGTCATTGATGAAGATCACGCCGTGACCGACGAAAACTTCATCCTCGATCGTTACCCCCTCGCAGAGGAACGAGTGGCTGGAAATTTTGCAGCGGGCTCCAACCACGGTGTTCTTCTGGATTTCCACGAAACTGCCGATCCGAGTCTCGTCGCCGATCCGGCAGCCGTACAGGTTAACGAAGCAGTGGACTGACACGCCGCTTCCCAGGACCACGTCCGGACTGATTCTGATCCCGTTCGACGGGTCCGATCGCTCGTGAGACTGCCGAGCCGTTGCCATTGACGTGGGTTCCATTGGACAGAACAATCCGGCCCCCCTGGGCCCGGACGCTTCGGGTTGCCGCCTCGAGCTGGCGGACCACGCGCAGGCCCAGCTCACCGTCGCTCAGCGGGGTCTTGCCGTCGCGGATACACTCGGCGAAGTGGGTAACCACCTGCTGGAGCGGCTCGCCCAGCTCGACGCGAGGGCTCCAGATATCGCCGGTTCGGTAGCCGATCAGGAGCTTGTGACGGTCCTCGGCCGCCTTGCCCAACTCGATGCCACGGTCGTAGACCTTGATCGGCTCGGTGGTGTTCAGCTCGTTGAAGATCAGGCTCTTGCGCGAGCCGGCGAAGATCATCTGCCGGATCTTCACCGGCGAGAGCCAGTTCACATGAAAGTTGGCCAGCATTTGCTCGTCGTAATCGACGTTGACGTAGGCGATGTCCTCGAGATCGCGGTCGGCATGGGCACAGCCCCAGGCCGAGATGCTTCGGGCACTCCGGCCCAGGACATAATCGACGATCGAGAAATCGTGCGGGGCCAGATCCCAGATGACGTTGACGTCCCTCTGGAACAGCCCCAGGTTGATCCGGATGCTGTCGATGTAGTAGAGCTCGCCGAGCTCGTCATGATCGACCAATTCCTTGATCTTGCGGATCGAGTTGTTGAACAGGTAAGTATGATCGACCATCAGGACCCGACCGGCCTTGCGGGCCAGCTCGACTAGTTGCCGGGCCTCTTCGGTGGTCGAGGCCAGGGGCTTTTCGACCAGCACATGCCGCCCCGACTCTAGACATTGCGAGGCGAGCCGATGGTGGGTTGAGACCGGTGTGGCGATGGCCACCGCGTCGATCGGCATCTCCAGAAGCCGATCGATCGAATCGACCAACGCGACTCCTCCGAAATTCCGGCCGATCGCCTCGAGCCGCTGAGGGTTCGAATCGCAGATGGCCACGGCCTGGGTCAGCGGACACGCTGAGAAATTCCGGATCAGGTTTGGGCCCCAGTAGCCCGCTCCTACGATTCCGACCTTGAGCTGACTCATCTTGTCTCCCGGACGAGGTTCTTGGATGCGAGAAGATGGGTTCCCTGGGTCCCGGGTCCGGTCAGATGACGTCGGCGAAGCCTCGCTCGACGCGGCGGAAGTAGAGCGACCCAATCACGAACAGCGCCGAGGCCACAGCCATCGAGACCCCCAGCGAGTAGGCGTCGATCGGCCCGCCCAGCACCGAGGCTCGGAAGTTGGCGATCAAGCCGTAGGCCGGGTTAAGCGGCAAGATGGTTCGCCAGGGGCCCTGGCCGAGCTTATCGGGATGCATGTAGACCGAGGGGGTTCCGAACATCCAGAGCTGGACCATAAACGGGACCACGTAGCGGAAGTCGCGATACGAAACCGTCAGGGCCGCCAGCAAGGTCCCTACCCCGATGGCCGCCAGCGTGATCCCGGCCACCAACACCGGCGCCAGCACGATTCCAGGTTGCGGGACGACTCCGTAGTAGAGCATCAGCACCGCCAGCATTCCGCAGGCGATGGCGAAGTCGAGCAGCCCGGCCAGGACTGCCGAGAGCGGGATCATGATCCTGGGGAAGTAGACCTTGGTGATCAGCCGCTCGCTGCCGACGACGCTCTGGCCTGCTCCGCTGACAGCGTTGGCAAAGAACGTCCAGGGCAATAGCCCGGCGAAGACGAAGATCGGGTAAGGCAGGTCTCCCGAGGATATCCCCGCCATCTTCCCGAAGAACAGGCTGAAGACGATCATCGTCATTAACGGCTGGAGGATCGCCCAGGCCGCGCCCAAAGACGTCTGCTTATATCGAACCTTGATGTCGCGCCAGGTCAAAAAGTAGAGCAGCTCGCGGTAGGCCCAGAGTTCCTTCAAGTCGATCGCCTGCCAGCCCGATTGCGGCTGAAGGATGATCCGGTGCGGGTGGACCGGCTCCAGCTTCGAGGGTGTCGCGTCGATCACGTGGGCCATGGAATTCCGTCGACTCTCAGAGAAAGGGGGACTGATCGAGCCAGATCGAGTCATCAGACAAAGTTCCCCCGTTGCGAGATCGACAGCCTACCAGCACGGCCAGGCGAGCCGGTGTGAGGGATGCTTTCTCGCCCATCACTGTCGATCGAAAGCTACATTGATTGATGGAAAATATGAGAGATCCACCGGCGGAGGAAAGGTCGGTTCAGTTGGCGGGTCATCCGGCCTCGGCTCGAGGCGCTGAGCCCAGCCGGCCCTGGTGGTAGTTGTACTTGCCGCCGTAATTGATCCCGCGGACCCCGGCCACCACCACGCCGAGGGTCGGAATCCCCAGCGACTGGAGCCGTTCATGGGCGGTAAAAACCTGGGGAAGTTGGCTGACCTCGCCGAGGACCGCATGGACATAGGCATCGGCCTGCTCGGCGATCAGAGCCGCGTCGGCGACCGGCAAGACCGGCGGGGTGTCGATGACGATGAAGTCGAAGTCCCGCTTGAGTTGGCCCAGGAGGACCCGAAGCTTGTCCTGTGCCAATGCGCGAAGCGCCTGCTCGTCGCAGAGGCCGGCGGTCAGCACCCAGAGGTCCGGGAACTCCGAGGCATGAATCGAGGCTGAAACGTCCGCCTCGCACCGGATTACCTCGCTCAGGCCGGGGCAGGTCGGCAGGCCGAAGATCCCGTGGATGTCAGAGCACCTCAGGTCGCCGTCGATCAGCAAGGTCTTCCGGCCAGCTCGGGCCATGCTCGTGGCCAGGTGGCAGGCCAGCGACGTCTTCCCCTCGCCGCTGACGGCGCTGGTGACGACCAGCGAGCGGATCGAGCGACCCGAGGCTGAGTTCAGGAGGTTGGTCCGGAGATTATCGACCGACTCGATCAGCTCGGCGTGCCAGAGTGGCGGCGCGGTGGATTGGGGCCGGGATGTCCTCTGACGCCTCGGCAGAGGGGGCAGGGTACCGATCAGCCGGAGCCCCAGCCCCAGGACCACGTCGTCGGTTGACCGGACCCGATGGGTCAGGAAGTCGGAGTAGGTAATTCCCCCGACCACCAGGGCCAGCGTCGCGACGCCAGCCAGCGTGGCCATCTTCAACCGCTTGTCGCCCGAGAGCGACGGGTTATCGGCCGGCTCGATCAGCCGGACTCGAGAGGGAGCCTCGAGCTCGACGTTGAGCGATTCGACCTCCTTGCCGACCAGCTTGTGGGCCTCTTCCTGCAAGGAGATCTCGTTCTGAAGCTTTTCCAGTTCCATCGAGCTCACGTTGATCGCGCCGGCCTCGCTGGAGAGACCTTTCAGGTCGGACTCGGCCAACTCCATGGTCTTCTTAAGGACCTTGATCCGGTTCTCCAGGTCGGCAAGCGACCCATTGGGACCGACTGGGCCGATCGCCTTGAGCTCGCGGGATCGGACCTGTCGGATTGCCGATTCCCGCTCCCGGAGCTGCCTGGTCAGGTGCTTCAGGTCCTCCTGAGGGCGTCGGACCGAAGGGTCGTTCGCCTGGCGGGCCATCCGACTTGCCGAAGCGACGGCGGCCGAGATCCGGCGAATCCGGGCCTCGAGCTCGAGGACCACCTCGTCGCCACGGACGGCCTGCTCGACGGCCTCGGCGCGGAGGGATTCCCCCTCGACAACCGGCTTCTCGGCTTCACGGAGTACCGAGAGTTGAATCTCCGACTCGCGGAGATCCAGGCGGTACTGGAGCAACAGTCGCTCCATCATCGTCCGGCTTCCCAGCGCCATCGCGTGCATCTGACGGACGTTGGCCTGGTCGCCCGAGCCGAGTTTGGCCGCCAGCGCCTCCAGCTCCTTGCGCTTGGACTGAAGCCGATCACTCTGTTGCCGGTAGATACCCTGCAGTTCCTCGAAGCGATTGCGACGCTCCTTCAACTCGGCGTTGACGACCTCGACCAGGTACGCCTGGGCCACCGCGTTGACAATGGCCGCCAGGCCTTCGGGCCCGTCGCCGCTCATCGAGATGTTCAGCACCTCACCGGTGTATTCGGCCTGGATTTCTTTCTCCAGCCAACTGATCGGTTCGCTCTGATTGGCGGACTGCTTGACCAGGTTCAGATCCTTGACCTTGGGGTCCCGCAAAACCGCTGCCAGGACCGATCGCCCCTTGAGCAGCCGGAGCTGGGTCTGCTTGTAGATCTCGAAGGTGCTTCGGACCTCCTGCGTCGGGAAGATAATGCTCGGCTGGGTCGAGGCGACGTGGAGCATCGCCTTGGCGACGTGGCGGGCCGGCGGCATCACGTGGTAGACGGCGACCGCCGAGCAGGCTGCGCCGAACACCCCCACAACCGCGGCCAAGAGCCACCGCCGCTTCAGCGAACCCAGCAGCGCCGCCACGTTCGGCGGCGCGTCCAGGATCGCCGGTCGACGGCCCAGAATCGCGGCCACAGGCGTCGATGGCTCGATCGCAGTTTCGGAAAGACCCTGCCCTGCGGAGGTCGACGAGCGAGCCGGCAAGTCTTGCATCTCCGGATCCACTCTTTCCTTAAGAGGCGGAGACCGGTCCGCTCGGGACCGCTCAGTCGCCCCAGACCAGAGCCCGTTGAGCGTCAACGGCAACTCCCCACTCCAGCGAAGATTCCGGGGCGGTCGATGCGGCGGCTCGAGGCTCGTGACCCGACACCGCCAGCAAGGCCAGCCGGCGGTAGTCATCCTCGATCACCTGGCCCGAGGGGATCGCCAATAGTCGGCACAAAACCTGGGTCGGAATTCCCACCACCTTTAAGGCCGTGCCGATTACGATCCGGAGGTCCAGCCAGAGGCTTTGATGTCTCATGTAGTACAGGTCGCAGGCTAGCTTTCGGTAGACCTCGGCAACTTCGGAGTCGGGGGGAAGCTGAATCTGCGCCAGCCCGGTCACCCCAGGCAGCACGCGCTCCCGCTCCCGGTAAAACGGAATCGTTTTCTCGAGCTTGGTGATGAACTCCGGACGTTCCGGCCGAGGGCCAATCAAGCTCATCTCGCCCCGGGCGATGTTGAGCAACTGCGGGAGCTCATCAAGGTGCGTCCGGCGGAGAAATCCTCCCACCGGCGTTTGCCGAGGATCGTCGGGGGTCGACCACTGCGGGCCGGTTTCCCGTTCGCAATCGACCCGCATGCTCCGGATCTTGAAGATCGAGAACTCCCGCCCGTTGCGGCTCACTCGGGTCTGGCGATAAATCGCTGGTCCCGGCGAGGTGAGCCAGGCTAGGAGGCCTGCGGCGATCATTACCGGAAGGGCTAGGACCAACAAAACGACGCCCACGAGATAGTCGGCGACCGACTTGGCCGTCGTGTACCAGTCGTCGCGGACCACCCAGATCGGTGGCGAGCCGTCCACCGAAGGAATCGACCCGAAGGAGTTCGAGGAATTCGAAGTCTTCGGCAACCGATCGCCGCGATCTTCGGTCCCAGCCACTTTTTTACCGATCACGGCGACCGATCGATCGCTAAGAACCATGGTGTGTGATCCGGTCACCGTTTTGATCTCCTCTTTTAGACTCCGTGGCCCTCGAGCTCAGCGAGATTGCCGTCAGAGGTTCGTCGAGGAACGAATGAAGAAGAAAAAAGACCCAGATCAACTCGCACTGTCGGTGCCTCGACAGTCTCGCGGCGCACACTTCGTGCCCGTGGGTTGCGCCACTGGAGAACCAACCCTCCTGCAAGACCCGGCGTCCGTCCGCAAAGCCCACGCTCGTCGTGAACGATCCTGTCCTTCGGTCCAGGGCTGCCGCCCTCGTCTTGGCTGCTTCGAGCCAGATGCCGATTCAAACTGACCCGCATCTACCAATCGTTGGAAAGACCCACGGGAAGGTTGGGTTTTCCAAAGGGCTCAAGCAACCAAGGCGTCGGTTTGCCTCGTCATTCGGTGTTCTGATCCTGTTCGGAGAGACAATTCTGGGGGAAACCCAAGCGGCCAATCGGGAACACCAACTGGTTCCACTAGTGATTAAGCGTCGTATCGATCGGTCTGTAAACTCACAATTTCGCCTTCGAGGCAAATCCGCCACGGGTCCAGTTCGCTGAAGCCGAACCACCACCGTGAGCAGGCTTGGTGCGTAATCCACGAGAACCCTTTGTTGGCCGAATTCGGTTTCCGGCTCGGCCGATCGATCGCCGACTCTCTGGGAAGCGCAAGTCCCTATGGCTTATTGCCTAAGAGTGTTTCGAGAGTCGCTTAATCCGAGATTCCCATCGGCTCAATAACACCCGGACGACCACACCGATTACCCGACCACTTCAACGTCCGATAATGGGGATTATGGTGCACTGATGCGGTGTGGCTGCTGATTCATGTTGAGGATGCGGTTCTGACGGTGACGCTGCGGGCATCCTCCCTTTACCCCGGAACACGCGCCATGCCCGCCGCGATCGTCCGACGCACCGACACTGGCTTCGTCGTCCAGATCGAAGTCCCTTACGCCGACTCGATGCTCGACGCCGAGGACGCCATCCTGGCGGCGCTCAACGAGGCCGGCGTCGCCGCCACCGAGGAGGCACTCGGACGATTCGACGCCGACGGAGCCCCCATCCGCCCGGGGCCGATGAATCTGACTTCCATGGGCAAAGTCCGCAAGCAGTATCAGACGCCCTACGGCGTGGCGACGATCGAACGCCACGTCTACCAGGGCCCCAAGGGCGGACCGACCCACTGCCCGCTCGATCGGGACGCCCGGATCGTCGTCAGCTCCACGTCCCGGTTCGCCCGCATGATCGCCCACAAGTACGCCTAGTTCGGCGCCGCGCGCGTGCTGAACGACCTGGCCGAAGCCACGGCCGCAGGGTCGCCAAGGCATTCGTGCAGGACGTGGCCGACGCGGTCGCCGCCGTGGCGTTGGCCAAGGAGGAGGACTGGGAGTACGCGCTGCCTGAGTTCGCCGAGCCGGTGGCCACGGTGACGGTGGGGCTGGACGGGACCTGCATGCTCATGGGCAAGGACACGTGGCGCGAGGCGATGGTCGGCACCCTGGGCTTCTCCAACGAGTCCGGCGAGCGGCTGCACACGGTCTACACGGCGGCCACGCCCGAGTACGGCAAGCTGACGTTCTTCGAGCGGTTCGACGGCGAGGTGGACCGGGCCAAGGCGGCCTGCCCGGGCGCGCGATATGTCGGGCTGGCCAAAGGGGCCAAGGACAACTGGACGTACCTCGACACGGTCACCGAGGTGCAGGTCGTGGACTTCTACCATGCGACGGGATACCTCTGGCCGGCGGCCGAGGCGCTGTTCAGTCACTTGAAAGTGCATTAGGTGTCAAGGCAACGTGCACGCTCGCCCGGCCGCCAGTTCATCATCAAGGCGGCCGGGCTCTCAAAACGACGCCCGATCAGGCCGCTTCTTGTTTCTGTCCTCGGACCGCCTCCAGAGCGCCGAGGAGTGCGGCCTCGATCCCCGATGAGTCGAGCCCCTTGCGGAGCTCGATCGTCACCTTTCCCTCGGCCACCCTGAACGCCTTGACCACAAGCTTCGACGGCTTGCTCGCACCCCTGCCCTTCGACGATCCTGCCTTCTTCGATGGCGAGGCCCGCTTGACCGCCTCGATCGTCTCGGCCCGGGAGAGCCCCTCGGACACCACCCGGGCAGCGACCTCGGCTTGGGCGGCGGGATCGTCGAGCTTGGAGACTTCGTAGGCGACGGACGGGGCCAGGGCGCCCGACGCGACCTGGTCCTGCACCGTGCAGGGAAGCTCGAGCAAGGCCAGCGCTCGGACGATGGTGGAGTCGTTCAGGCTCAGCGCCTTCGCTAGACGGATCGTGCTCCAGCCGTTCATCTCCATCAGGGCCCTGAACGCCCGCGCCTGCTCGATCGGCTGCAAGTCCTCGCGCAGGGCGTTCTCGATGAGCTGCATCTCCAGGACCTGCGAGTCGGTGTGCTCGCCGTCAAGGATCACGCACGCCATCGACTCGCATCCGGCCAACTGCGACGCGCGCCACCGACGCTCGCCGGCCACGATCAGGTATCGCCCCATCGCTTCGCTCCAGCGGACCGAGATGGGCTGCAATTGGCCATGCTCCTTGAGCGACTCGGCGAGCTGCTCGATGGCACCGGGATCAAACTCGGTCCGGGGCTGGTTCGGGTCCGCCGCAATGCGGCCGATGGCGATCTCGGCGCCAGCCTTGAGTCGCGTCACGCCGTCATGCCTCGAGGGGCTGGCCGGCGCGTTGTACCCTGAGGCTGCGCCACCCTGCACTGCCGGTGACGAGGATCGGCCGGCCCCCATGCTCTCCGCGAGATTCCCGCCGAACCGGCTCAGCAGATCATTGGCCTTGGCCAT